>NZ_JBAELF010000030.1:0-6699 GCF_056211015.1 Candidatus Egerieousia sp. | reverse complement strand
AACTATCGCTGTAAAGGAGGAAAATTCCGCAGGAAGGAGGATTTTGCAAGGATGTACACCGTTTCTCCGGAAAAGTATCAGGAGCTGGAGGCCTTTATCGTGATTCCTGACATTTACGGCAGCAGTTCAGAAAGAAGGCTGAATCATACGGCCGGAGATTATGGCAGGAATCGCAGCAGGGGAATCTATCAGAGGAGGGAATGGAAAGAATACGACACAATGCAGAGAACCAGGGAATTCCGACGTGACACCGACTCGCTGCAGCCAGCAAGGGTCCGGACATGGCGCACTGACACCATAGACCTCAACTTTGCAGACAGTGCCGACCTCACGTCCCTCAGGGGGATAGGTGCTTATTATGCCGGAAAGATCATGGAGTACCGCAACAGGCTCGGTTTCTTCTACTGCGACAGCCAGCTGCTTGAAATCCCCGGCGTGGACTCGGCACGTTTTGCCAGCCTCAGAAGCCGAATACATGTTTCATTGCCATCGGAGTATAATAATGAAGGATTTGACAGCAGGATTGCGCTTTCAGAACTTTCAGACAAGGAAATGGCCTCGCATCCCTATATTGGGGCATTTGCGGCAAGGAGCATGAGTTTCATAAGAAAGAAATATGGTGCAGCGGCACTCACTGTTGAGAACCTGCTGCACCAAGGTGTCATCACCGCCGCACTGGCGCGTAAACTGTCACACTATTTCAAATAATACTTATCTGTACATATAGTACTTTGAGCTGAGCTTGCGGAAACTTTCAATGTCCTTGTTCCAATACTCGCGGATTGATTCGAATGTATTGTGCTCGGCGAAAGTCTTTCTGATATATTCGCTGCCGCAGACAATGTCAAACATTCTGAAACGGCCCTTGTCGGCCTTCTCAAAGAATTTGTAATCAGGATACAGCTTTGCAACGGTCTCCATTACGTAAAAGTTCACAGGTGTAAGCTGGGCCGCATCATAATCCGTGATATAAACCTGCACACCACCAACGTTCTCACCCTTGTAAACTGCATAGAATGGATTGTAGTCAAGCGCACGGAACTTGATACCCGGAAGATTCAGATCGTTGAGAGCCTTTGCGAACTCCGCGCTCTTTATCCAAGGCGCTCCGAACATCTGGAAAGGCATTGTATAGCCTACGCCTATGGAGAGGAATCCGAACTCGCCGACTATTCCTGAAATCGGATAATACAAGGCGCTTTCTGCCGATGGAACGTGAGGAGAAGGCAGAACCCAAGGCTGGCCTGTCTGTGCGAACAGCATATCCCTGTGCCATCCTTCCATTGGAACTACCGTGAGCTTGCATTTGAAAGGTTTCTGATCACCTTTTGAGCCACGTACCAGGCCCTCTTCGTTCACAAGCTTTGCCAGCTCGCCAACTGTAAGCCCGTAAAGATAAGGAACACTCACCTGGCTTACGAAAGAATAGCAACCATCCTCAACCAGGCTTCCCTCTATTCTGTTGCCACCGAGAGGATTGGGGCGGTCAAGCACCACAAGTTCCTTGTTCTGTTCGTCACAGGCCTCAATCAGCATTGCAAGTGTGCTTATGAAGGTATATGAACGGCAACCGTTGTCCTGAATATCATAAACCAATACGTCAATATCCTTGAGCATTTCAGGAGTAGGTTTCACTGTCTTGCCAAAGAGCGAATATTCCTTGAGACCGGTTACAGGGTCAACGGTATCCTCAACACTGCCGCCGGCGTATGCATTTCCACGAACGCCATGCTCAGGGCCGAACAGAGCCACCAGTTTCACATTCTCTGCATTGAAAAGAATGTCAACGGTTGAATTGAAATTCCTGTCAATTCCCGTTGGATTGGTGACAAGACCTACCCTCTTGCCCTCAAGAACCTTGAAATTGCTGTCTCTGAGAACCTCAACACCAACTTTTACAGCCTGTGCGGAACCTAGCAGAGGCATCATTGCAACAATCAGAACTGCAAACAATACTATCTTTTTCATATAGGCTTTCAATTATTATTTCTTACCATAGTTGGCATCAACAACTCTCTTTGCAAGGAAGGTTACAACCACTGTTGCAATGCAGCAGAGCATTACCATCCAGAAGAAGTTCACGTAACCTATCGCCTCCTGTATATAACCTGCAACAAAGCCTGGAAGCATCATGCTCAATGCCATGAACGCAGTGCATATTGCATAGTGCGAGGTCTTGAACTCTCCCTCTGAGAAATACATCATATAAAGCATGTATGCGGTGAAACCGAAACCATAGCCGAACTGCTCTATCACAAGTGCTATTGTTACCAGTACAAGATTGGTAGGGCTGCATATTGCCAGATAAACGAATGTGAGGCAAGGCAGTGTCATGCAGGCCGCCATTGGCCACAATGAGCGTTTCAAACCAACACGGCTGGCATAAATACCTCCAAGGATACCACCGGCAAGCAGTGCAATGACTCCGAAGGTTCCGTAAACAACACCCACTATGTCAGTTCCCAGTCCGAGTCCGCCAACCTCCTTGCCGGCAACCAGGAAAGGCTGGCACATCTTGATGAGGAATCCTTCAGGAAGTCTGTAAAGAAGCATGAAGGCGATTGCAAGAACAACGCCCTTCTTTGTGAAGAAGGTCTTGAAGGAATTGCCAAGTTCGGCCATTGTGCTCGTACCGCTGTCGGCGCTGATTCTTGGTTTGTCATCGGCAGGTTTTGGAAGAAGGAAGGTATGATAGAGAGAAACAAGCAGGAAGGTGACCGCCGCAACTCCTATTGATATCTTCCAAGAATAAGGGATATTACCCATCCCGGTAGCTGGATCGTATGTGTTCCTTTCAACGAGTCCTGCAATGAAAACAAGCACTCCCTGTCCGAAAACTGATGAAACCCTGTAGAAAACGCTGCGGATTCCAATGAATGCGGCCTGGCTGCTGTGGTCATGGGCCAGCATATAGAAACCGTCCGCCGCAATATCGTGTGTGGCGCTTGCGAAAGCGGAAATGATGAACAGGACAAGTGTGAGCCAGAACATGTTTATCTGAGTGGCACCGGCCTTGATTGTTTCAGTTTCAGGTGAAGGCAGGGTGAACATGAGGAGGAACATCATTGCAGTCATTATGAGCTGCATTGAGGTGATCCACCATCTTTTTGTCTTTACTACATCCACTATAGGGCTCCATATTCCCTTGAGGAACCAAGGGAAGTACAGAAGGGTGGTGAAGAATGCCATCTGGCCGTTAGGAACGCCCATTTTGGCGAACATCATTACTGAAATGTTGTTTACTAGGAAATACGGAATACCTTCTGCAAAGTACAGTGTAGGTACCCAGGACCATGGTGTGCTGTTGAATTTGCTCATATCTTTATAATAATTATCATTTACATCGATGGTTGATTGCCCAGTTAGTACTCCCTCACAAGCTGTGAGCCCGGGAAGTAGTGTGCAAGAATCTTCTCATAGCCATAACCTTTGGCTCCCATTACAGCCGCACCTATCTGGCAAAGGCCTGCTCCGTGTCCCCAGCCTGCGCCCTTGATAGTGAAATGTGAAGGAACAGCACCGTCACCGCTCTTTTCAACAACGAATGCGGAACTGTAAAGATGGCTTGTTGAAAGTGTTTTCCTTATCTCAAGTTCCTTTCCTATAATCTTTGTTCTTTTGGTTCCCACAATCTTCAGTTTCCAAAGTCTTCCTGAAGTTCCACGGGCTATTGGAACAAGGTCTATTATTTCTCCGTAGTCAACTCCGCTGCGCCTGAGAATAAGTTCGGAGAGCTCCTTCTGATCATAATCCACCTGCCATCTGTAGAAATGCGTGGTTTCCTGGTCATAGCTGTTGAGCACCTGGCTCAGTATCTTTGCATCCTTTGTATTGCAGAAAGCCTCCGGCTCGGAAAGAATCCACCTGCGTGCGTTCTCCTCAACTGTAAGGTCAGGGAAATTGTTCTCATCAGGAGTATCGGCACGCTTGGCAAGATAAGGATACTTGATATTCTCCCAGCAGTACTGGAACTCCTCCATTACACCGCCGCAGCATTTAGAGAAGCGTGCGTCACAGATTTTTCCATCATATTTGAGCACCTCGCCCCAGGTTTGGTCAATCACCTGGCGTATGGTGTCGGTTGTCTGACGAGCAACGCCCTGATATCTCTGACAATGGTCATCGGCACACACATCAAAGTTTATGTGATCCTCCCTGTCGTACCATTTGATAAGTTCGTCCTGGGTGTCGGCACAGGCTGAATATTCCTTTGAACTTGCCTTGATCTCCTTGTTCTTCTCTATCTGTGCAATGAGCCATGAACGTGAAATTACAGCGTGGGCCTTGAGCAGGTTCATTGAAGCAGTTGCGCTCATTTCTGAAGATATCACGCTCAAAAGGTAATCTTCAATGCCAATGAGGTTTATGGCTGTAACCGTTCCGTTTTCAACTATGAGTTTCAATGTACCGTCAAAGGTCTGGTCCTCTTTGCGCTCCCAATGGAAGTTCACGCCTATTATAACATCCTTAAGTTCAAAACGAGGTTTTTCGCCACCGCCGTTCTCCAACGCTACAGCCTCGAATGCCACTGTATCATACAGACCCCCGTCAAAGCAGACTTTGCCGTCCTTTACGCAGGCGCTGTATTCACCGCAGTATTCCTTTCCATTGAATGAATAAGGAGCAAGGAATCTGAATTTAACTTCCGGCAGGGAGAAAATACCAACTGCCAATGTAGCTTGTGTTCTTGTATTATTCTGACTCATAGTGTTTATGAATATTATTCTAATGTCTTATGTTCTTGAATGAAAGATTCCACCACGGCACATTTATCCTCGCTCAACGACACTTCCTTCATTACTGAGGACAATATCCCGGCATCCAGTTTCTCAAAACTGTCAGCAGAGCTCACTATTGCTATTCCGCTCATTTCCACGGACGCAGGCGAAATGAGTATTCTCTTTTGAGGATCCTCCTCAAAGAAACAGGCCGGACGTGATTCCTCCCTGAAATAAACGATGGTCCTGAATTCAGCGCTGAAACCATCACGCCAGGTCAGGACGTTCATCCTTGGCTCCCACTCGTCCTCAATTCTTCTGTCTCCTTCCCAGAATATCCTGTTCGCAGGAAGTTCCCTGCTCCGGCCATAGCCTGCGGCAGCACGGGCTTCCATCAGGAATGAAAACAGTTTTTCCATCCTGTAGCCGGTGGAGGAAACTAAAAGATAGGCTCCGCGTACATATCCGTTGATTCTGTAGATACCGGGGGAAAGCGGGCTGAGAAAGTCGTGTCCATCCTCTGAAAGCGGACTCAAGGCCTGGCCAGAAGCTTTCTGCACAGGGAGGGAATCTTTAGGGCAGGCCTGGAAATGCATGTGGTCAGGTGCCGAAGCTCCGCATTTAGGCCCGTTGTAGAAAATGTCATAAGCCGGCAGAAGGGCTGCGAATTCAAGCATATCGCTCAAATGTCCCTTCATCTCCTGCCTTGTATGAACAGCTGTTGAAATTGTGAAGTGCCTTTCGAAAATAGGGAAAGGATTCACCCGGAGAAAATATTCCGTATCACCGGAACATTTCCAGAGATGAGACTGCTGCATTGATTCAAGCCCGTCCGGGCAAAGGAAACATTTCCTTTCACGCAGAGTTTTCTCATCCACTTTGGCCATTACGGAAGCCACCCGCGCAGGATTGAAATGAAGCCTGACATTGAGACCGTCAATTGTCATCTCCTTTTTCTTCACCTGCGATAGTGCATTATAATTGAAGGATGCCCTCCCGCCAAGATTCAATTCGCGGGAAAGCATCTTTTCAATTGTGTCCTGCAACTGTTGCATAGAGCCCACAGTTATTTTCTGTTCAATGCAATACGCGCTTTGAGCTCCCAGGTACGGATTCTGTCCTTGTACAGGTTGTTTGCATTGACTTTCTCTATATCAAGGGAAGCATCGGAGTTGTCGTCCCAGCGGCGGCAGTTATAAACTACATCGTAGATTCTGCCAATCTGATACTCTCTGCAAACGCGCAGGCCCACTGCATAATCCTCACCATACTTTGTTGTAGGGAAATTGATTGTGCGCAGCATTGGTGTGTAGAATCCTCTTGGTGCGCCAAGACCGTTGATTCTCAATGCGTTGTTACGACCGTTATCAGGTGTCCACTCTTTGTGGTCAATGATTCCCGGAGGGATGGTCTCCATATGGAAGTTGGTCATTCTGTATGTACCAACAACCATTGCGCAGTTCTGTGCATAGAAAGCATCAACGAATTTCTGAACGGTGTTCTCATCAAAGTAAACGTCGTCTGAATCGAGCTGGATTGCAAACTTACCGCACTTCGGATGATGAAGAGCAACGTTCCAGTTACCTCCGATTGCATGGTATGACTTGTCCTGTGCAATGTAAATGAGTTTCGGATCACCCACGAATTTCTTGATTACATCAACGGTACCGTCCTCTGAGTTGTCATCAACAACTATCACATTGTATTTGAAAGTGGTCTTCTGGTTGAGTGCGGACTGGATTGCATCGCCTATGGTGCGAACCCTGTTCTTGCAAGGAATTACAACAGAAGCCTCATACTCGAAAGGATCGTTGCTGAACTCGATGTGTGTGAATTCAGGTCTGAGGAAACCGCCGATGGCCTTCAGATGCTCGGTGCAAGCCTTCTCCATTTCAATCTGCACGGCACGGTTCTTAGGATCAACGTAGTCGAAGATCTTCTCGCCTGACTTGCGGGTATCTGTCTCAACATCATAATAGAG
>NZ_JBAELF010000029.1:0-2398 GCF_056211015.1 Candidatus Egerieousia sp. | reverse complement strand
GGATCCAGCCCTCGTCTTTCCAGTTGTAGAGGGTCTGACGGGAAATGCCGATGCGTTCCGAGAGTTCCTTGAAGTTCCAGATGGGACGGGCTTCGGAGAGTTTTTTGAGCTGGAGGAATCTTTCTTCGCGGCGTTCGATGTGTGGCGCGCAGAACTTGATGATGTCACCTATACGGACTTTCTTATACTCTGTTTCCGCCACCATATCACACAACTCGCGTACCCATTTGGCGTAAACCTTGAGATTATAGATGTGGTGGGAGGGCATAGGCTACATCAATATTTCCCAGCGGCCGCCTTTATTCGGCCCCGAGTGTTTTATACGACCTGCTTCTTCCAATTCATCAATGCGCCTTTTTACGGTGCTCAATGAGATTTTCAGTCTTTCCGCAATCTTCGCCTTTGAGATTGTAGGTTCAGCCTTGATGAGCTCATAAACAGACATAGCATCTGCATTTATGGGTTCATTTATAGGTTCATTTTCGTTTCCTGACCCTAAAAACAATGTCAACTCTACTTGTTCGGGGTCATAGAGTTCACGTATGACGGGCTCCGGCCATTTATTTCTTGCCCAACCTTTTCGGATGGTGTCCACTCCGCTGCCGGCACGTTCACCCTCTCCGATGAATTCAAACATTTTCTGGAGGGTACTGTTGCGGCATATGCTGGTGCCGCCTTCGAAATATTGTTCCACCGATACGAGCAGGCTGCCAGGGTTACGAAATACAAAACGGTTTGGGTAATGTTCAATGACAATGCAGTGCATAGCACTCAGGCGGGAATGAATAATGGTGTTGACTATTGCTTCTCTCAATGCCTTATGGGCTGGTGTGTCATCCACACGGTTGAGTCCCTCCAATTTGAAGGGAACGGGAAGCGACTGCGACATCTTCATATACACGCGGCGGTGGAATTGATAAAGATTGGCCACCCAATTTCCATCAGGGTGTATTCTGTCGGTCCAACGTATATCCGGATCGTTGCTGAGTTTCTCCCGGAAATCCACGTAATAGTGTGGCAGGATGCTGAGAATGGTTTCTTCCAAACCGAACATAAGGACTGCCGCTAAGGTAAAGCCCTGCTCTGAGGTCTCCGAATTCGAAACGTATCCTCCTATCTTCTTGAGAAATTCTATGTCGGATAATTCTGTCCAGGGATGGCCCTCGTGACGGCTGTTGTAGATTTGCCTGTACTGTCGTATAGTCGTTTCATCGAAATCCTTTTCCAGCGTCAAATGAGAAAATATCTTGGCATCGAGCGGGTAGTCCTTGATGTTGGAGTCGGCAAACATTCTCCTGACCTCATCGTCATCAACGAGATAATCTCCTTCGTGACGGCGTACGTAGGTATGACCGAACGGATTCTGTGTGAGATATATCGGCCTTTTTGAATATACTGCGCGCGGGATTTTGAAAACAAGGAAGGAAGAGCCTTCAAATTCCTCTTCGGCCACGTCTTCGTCCACAGTAAGACAAGCATTCACTTTGCTCTTATTATGAACATCATCCCAGTATTGCTTCTTGTATTTTGCAGTCTGTTCTGATGTCAGATGGTCAAGGAAGAACTTGTGATTCTTCTCCTTGATGCCAAGGACGATGATGCCTCCGGAAGTGTTGCCGAAAGCGGAGTAGGTCTCCCAAAAACTGTTTGGAAAGCCCCCGAGGGCACTTTTGAATTCAACTTCAGTGTTCTCACCCTTATCACAAAGGCCGCAGATGTATGAGTACAATTCCATAACGGTAGCAAAGTTAAAGTATTTCTGGCGACACGGCAAAATTATCCCAACAATCCCTTTTCAAATATAGCCATCTGCTCGGCCTTCGTCTTCTCCGCAATGTCAATATAAGGCTTCATTGCCTTGTAGTCGGAGTGGCCGGTCCATTTCATCACGACCTGAGGCGGGATGCCGGAGGAGAGGGCGAAGCAGATGAAGGTGCGGCGGCCTGCGTGAGTGCCGATAAGTTCGTACTTCGGCTTGGTTTCCTCAACCCTTTGGCCAGCTCGATAGCAGACGGTTGTTATCGGCTCATTGATTTCGCAAAGCTCGCACAGATCCTTCAGGTAATCATTCATTTTCTGATTGGTGATAACAGGCAGTGCCAGACCTCCAGGGAATTTGCAGTCCTTGTATTTTTCAAGGATGCTCTTGGCAAAAGAGTTGAGGTCAATAGGCAGACGATCATTGGTCTTCTTCGTGGTCACATACAGGATGTCACCGACAATATCAGTCCTCTTCACCTTAGCCATATCCGAATAACGGAGGGACGTGAATGCGCAAAAGCAGAACAGATCGCGTGTCTTGGCGATGGCACCGGCTTCCTCAATCTTCTTCTTATACTCCTCTCCGTCATATTTGTGCAGAGTGACCTCGGTCTGATTGGCAGGGACTTCGTAGTTA
>NZ_JBAELF010000028.1:0-14648 GCF_056211015.1 Candidatus Egerieousia sp. | reverse complement strand
CTCGTATGTAGTCAGACCGAATCCTTTCCTCAGATTGAAAGGAATGAAGGAGTTGTTTGCGGCAGTCTTTGGGAAAACCGATTCGTTCACGTTGAGTATTATGAGGTTCCTGAAATCGAGGCTCCTGATTTCAAGAGGCCCCACAACCTGCAGCCCCTTCAATGGTTCACCTTCAAACGGAACAGCAAGTTTTGCCGTAAGCTGGGATTCGAGCTTGTAGAAAGTTCTGACATTGATCTCCTCCAGCCCTTTATAGGAAAGAATCCTTTCTATCGCTGTGTAATATTGTGCTATGAAATTGCGGGTCAGCTTGTCAGACACAGCATCCAGTTTCCTTAGAACTTCCTTGTGCCATTCAGCCGCATCTGTCCATCTTTCAATATCAGCTCCGAATATGCATCCGAGAAGCTGGCATTCTTCGGCCTGAGGAGCATCTGCAAGATACTCCATCAACTGCTGTTTCCTGATGAAAATAAGGTTCTTTTCGGAAATCCCCGCCCTGATGTCGGCTATCACCTCAGTGCAGGAATTCTTTATGTACTCGTGTTCCAGAATCCTGCATACATCCTTGTAGTACCATGCATCCTGCCTTGTGTTCAGGTGAAGGCTGCAAAGCAGATCCATGAAACTTCCCAGTGGAGTGAGGCACATCGGATAGCCCATTGTAACGTTTATGTTCCTGTACTGCGATGGTATGTTGTTCATCACTGGGAAAAGCAGGCTCTCGTCGGGCAGTACTATAGCTGTGTCGAATGCTTCTTCTACTTCTTTGCCCTTGGCAAGTCTTTCAAGAATCTCTCCTGCCATTGCTGCCTGCTGCACGGCTCCAGGCACTGCTATCACGTTTATGTTACGGCAGTTTTCATATTCGCTTCTGACAAGTTCCTTGTATTGGGGATATCTGGAGGGGTACTTGCTCTCCATTCTCTTGATGTAAAGGCTGGCCTTGTTCTCATCACATCTTACCAGAGGACCGGTGAAGTCCCAGTAGAAGTCCGCCTTTCCCAAGCCGGCAATGGCATCGAACAGCGCTTCCTCGCACTTGTTCGGCGCATTGAAGCCTATGAAAACATAATGTTCTGCAGGCAGAACCTCATTCAGCCTGCTTTCAAACTCCTCTGTTTCGCTCATTGCGGCCACTTCGGAATAAATAATTCCGGAATTGGCTTTCTTCTGGTCAAGCAGCCTTTTCCTGAAGTTCCCGTACAGCGATGGCATTATCTCCCATATTCCGGCGAATTCCTTCTTTATGTCAAGTCTGCTTTTCCCCTCACCACTCAAGCCACTTGCCGCTTCCTTGTAGAAATTTCCCCAGAACCGTTTCATTGCATCCATCTGGGCCTGGCTCAGGTAGGAATAGTTGCTTTCAAGTTCCTTTAGGTCCTTTATGTTGGCAAACAGGGCCTTGTAGTCAATGCGGTATTTGTCTATGTCGTTGAAGTCCGAAAGCACTATGTCCGCCCATCTTGAGAAGTCGTCGTATGTGATTGCCTTGCCAAGAGCTATATATTCCTGATAAAGGACTATAGAGGTTTCAATGCTGTCAATCTCCTTGAGACCGGACAAATCCGCGAACAGATTGGAAATAGTGCAGGTTCTCGGACTGATGAGCGGGCTCCTGTATCTTTTTGCGAATTCCTCACCTAAGTACTTGATAAAGAACTTGGCCGATCGCCTGCCCGGAAATACGAATACTGAATCGGAACAGCAATCCATGCCTCCGGTATTCCCTTGATTGCCAGCTATCTCCAGAAATGTTTGTGCTACAGCTCTTAAAAATTCCATACGTCAATCAATTTCAACATTCTAATATACGCATATACTTGCGCAATTTAAAATTCTTTCACCTAAAATGTATTTCCGAACAAAGTTTTAGCAACAATAGGAAAAGAATTGCTGCTTTGGCACCTGTTCTCCGTCCGGAGGAAATACTTTTGCCCCAACAAAAACTGGAACTTATGAAAATTTTTACGAGATGGCTTTCGATTTCCACTGTGCTTCTGGCAGGAGCCTGTGTGCAACCTTGTGCCGCGTTGTCGTGGGACGAAATGGATTATGAACCGTTCAGCAATTTCTATGTTTCCTCCAATCTTGCGGATTATGCGAATATGGCAACATTGAACGCCGAGATAGGAGCGAGCCTGAACACAAGACTATCCCTTTATTTCGGTGCAAAATACAATCCTTTTCAATTCGGTTCAGGCAATGATGAGTCAAGGAACAAGCAGTGCGCATTCAATACAGGGATCCGCTTCTGGCCATGGAGAACTTTTTCAGGATGGTTCTTCAGCGCCGGTGCAGGTTTCCTCCGCTTCAATAGAAGCAATTATTTTGGCAATGAAACCAGAGAAGGCGATTTCTATGGAATTCAGGCTGGAGCAGGATATTCCTATATGATAAGCAGGCATCTGAATCTGGATTTCGGAGTGGGATTCATGCTCGGTCCTTGCAGATACACCAGATATTCCTGCCCGCATTGCGGCAGAGTGCTGGACAAGGGTAAGAAGATTCATATTGAACCGAATAATGTGCTTTTGCAACTGAGTTATCTGTTCTAGCCATGAAATCAATCAGCGGAAAATCATTGCTTGTGCTTTGCATTCTCCTTGCCTCCTGCGCAGGTCAGGGACGCAAGCTCAGCAATGCCATTGCATCGAACGCCGCCGTGAGCGTGAGCATACCTTCAAACGGAGATGTGAACGCCGGCTCTTATACGGAACAATCACAGGATGACAGGTATGAGGAGCTTTCCGATTCGGAAAAGGAAATCAGGGAACTGGACCCGAGCGGCACGTATATGCTGAATTCAATATGCGTGGAGGCCAAGTTCAAGAACGTTGCCGAGCGCTGCGGATTCATTGAACTCGGATTCAATATAAGTGTCCCGGCAGTACTCATTGACCGTAACTGGCAGTTGAGAATGACTCCGAACCTGATCTTGCCCGGAGGGGAGCAGAAACTTGACGATATTTTCATATGCGGTGAGGAATACAGGAACAGGCAGCTCCGCGGCTACAGGAAGTACAATGATTATATCAACTCAATCCTTGCCGACAGCAGTCTGGATCTCCGGTACAGGCATCTTCTTGAAGTCTATATAGAGCGTCATGAGGCCTCGCCGGAAGCAATGGAGCACTATGTCAGAAGATTCAGGAAATGGTCCAACAACAGGAAACGGGAGCGCATACCGCAGGCTTTTGCCAAATATGTCCGCAATCCCTTCCCCGATGGAGGCGTGCGCCTTGATTCCGTTGTAACTTCAGATGACAGGCAGTCGTTTGTATATCATTATACACAGAGTGTGAAATCATTTGACGGACTAAAGAAAATTTTCCTCACCATAGATGGTGAATTGTGGAACAGCTACAGGAAATTGTATGATGTTCCTGAATCTGATACAGTGACTTTCTATGTCAGTTCGCTTTCCACACTGGCCGATATCGTGAAACGCTACAAGGATACTGTAATTTACAGGAACCAGTCCGTTTCATACGACAGCAGACTTGCGTTCGCATCGGGTAGCGGCAGACTTGAAACCGGCATTGATGACAACGGAGCGGAACTGAGACGGCTGAAAGGCAGGCTCGCGGAGTTTATTGAAGACAGCGCATACGTGATGGACTCGATAATAGTGAATTCTTTCTGTTCACCGGAAGGGCCTGAAGCACTGAACGCAGCGTTGAGCCAGGAGAGGGGAGAAGAGGTTTGCAAACTGCTGGGTTCATATTCGGCATTCATAAAGGACAGTATTGCACATTCTATATGGAATATTTCAATAGGAGATGAAGGTAATGTACCTGATTCAGCACTTGAAGACAAGTTCTTTGCCATAGAGGACAGATCCTGCGGCGAGGACTGGTGCGGGTTGATTGAAGAACTGAAAGGGTGGGGATTCGCTTATGAACGGCTTGTCAGAAGTCTGGAAAGTGAAGATCTTGTTCAGAAGCGGAAGGAAATATTGGCTTCAAGTGCTTTTTACAATGACATCAAGGAAAAGATATTCCCTACACTGCGACGCGTGAGAATATGCTTTCATACTCACAGGCGCAATATGATGGCCGATACCGTACATACCGATGTAATTGACAGGGATTATATGGAAGGCCTGAACGCTCTGGTAGAAAGGGATTACAAGAAGGCGATAGTCAAGCTCAGACCTTACAGGGATTTGAATTCCGCACTTGCATTCCTGAGTCTGGATTATAATAATTCGGCAAAGGACGTACTGGAGCATTTGAAAGCTTCCGTTAAAAGAGACTATCTGCTGGCAATAACGTATGCCAGGCTCAATGATGCTTACAGAGCCAGAACCTGTCTTGAAAGATGTCTTGAAAAAGAGCCCGGCATGCGTTTCCGCGTAAATCTGGACCCTGAATTGAAGGCCCTGATATCTAAACATTAAATAATTGTAAATCAATTTATTAACTAAAACTAAAAAATAATGAGAAAATCTGTTTTATGCTTGCTGTCAATAGCAGCTTTGTTTATGGTTTCCTGTTCAAAGGAAAATGTCCCTGAAGCCGTTCAGGAAAACGACAGAGCAATAGTGCGCCTGAGCATTCAAGGCGAAAACTCTCTGCAGACCAAGGCTTCTGGCAGCGGCCACGGAATTCAATCCGATGACAACATTGTAAACACTCTTGAAATCTTTATTTTCAGGAACACAGGCGAACAGGCTGTGGACAACGGCCAGCTTGAATTGTACAAGAAGTATTCCGCCGCCGATCTTTCGAGAGGATTGTCAGGCCTGGAACTGATAAGCTCCACAGGGAAGAAAACCATATATGCAGTATGCAACAGCCATAAGGATGACAATTTTGCCGGAGTGAATTCACTTGCAACATTCAAGAATGAACTCTCATTGCTCAAAAATGAGAATGTAAAGAATTTTACAATGTGCGGATACAAGGACGTTGAATTGAACGCCGTGAACGATATTACAATTCCAGTGAAAAGACTGGTTGCGAGAGTGAAGCTTACAAGTGTCAGTACTGCATTCGCAGGCACACCTTACGAGGGATCCACCTTGCAGAACGTGAAAGCATACCTTATAAATGTCCACGCAGAGAAACTCCTGTATAACGGAAGCAACAAATCAGGTTCTCAGGTTCTGAATCTAAGCAGGTACATTGAAAATGACTGCACGGGGTTTTCGATGGTGGGAATGCTGTATGAAAGCATAGCGGACAAAGTGGATGATACCGGCAATAACACCACGCGATGGTTCTACACCTTTGAGAACACAATTGAAATGGAGGACCCAACGGTGAATGATTATTACACAAGACTTATCATAGAAGGCACTCTTAACGGAGTTACATATTATTACCCCGTCAATATAAACCGGGAAGGTTTCGGATATGTATCAAGTGAAGATACAAGGCCCGGAATCGAAAGGAACAAATCATACGAATTGAGCGTTGTCATAAGCAAGCCGGGTTCTCTGAACCCGAACATGCCGATTGTGAATGGTACGGTTTCAGTTTCTGTGAATGTTGAAAACTGGACAATCGTTCCTTCAGCCGTTGTTAACTTCTAATATCCTAATGATGAAACATATTGCCTCATGTACATTTGCGCTGCTGCTTTTCTTGTCATCTTCCTGCTCCAAAATGTTTGAAGACAGGGGAGAATGCCCATGCTTCCTGACTCTGGACTGCAGTGCGCTGCCATCGTCTGTGAAATCATTGGATGTATGGATATTGGATGGAAGCGGTATCACTCCGTATATGAAGAAAGCTTACGTAAACAATTTCTGCGAACCTGCGGTTATAGAGATTGACAGAATGCAGGATGCGGATATTTGCATATGGGGCAATATAGTTAATTCGGAGTTGCATGGAAGCGGCCCGGATGCGTATTTCATCAAAAGGAAAACGATTGATGCCGACAGTATGTTCAAGGAAATCGCACATGCGGACAGCCGCTGTGACGAACTCTGCCATAAAGTTTCCCTTACAAAGGAATTTTCAAGAGTGACTCTTCTCTTCAGCCCTGAAATGATCTTTGACAATGAAGTGGAGTTGATATACCATCAGCCGGTGTGCGGGTATTATATAAAAGGAGGAAGCGTTGAGGGTGATGCCGGAACAAGACTGCTTCCATTGCCGCTACCCGGCGGTGGGAGTACCGCAAGCTTCAATATGCTCAGGAATGACTTGAAGAATACTTCAGAGATTGAGGTGAAGGTTCCAATGGGGAACAGGGAAACTGCGTGCTTTACAATACCTGTATGGAAATATCTTCAGGACGCAGGGTTTGACATGCAGAAGAGGAATCTTGATGATATCACTTTCGGCCTTGATTATTCTTTCAATGTTACAGAGGTAATAATCAACGATTGGACAGATTGTCCGCCATACAGAATAGAATTTTGAATATGAAACAGATAATGTTGCTTATATGTGCGGCAATCAGTGCCGTGACAATGCTGTCCTGCTCAGCTTCGGAAGAAATGGAACTTAATGATATCCCTGATTCCGGAAATCCGCAGAATATGGTGAGCGTTGAGATTGAATTCAATGTTCCTCAACTTGATACGAAAAGCCGCACATACGGCCATTCCGAGTTCATAGCGGAGGAGGACAGGATAAACTGGTTCCACTATTATGTTTATGATTCCAAGGGCATGCTTTCCGGATACGGAAAATGCGGTTCAAGCGCTGAGACCAGAGTCAGTATGCATCTCAACAGTAATGCTGAATATACAATGTACGCCATTGCAAACGGCCCTGAAATCAGTCCTGTACCGGCTACGGAGAATGATATCCTGAATTCAGCATACCAGAATGAATCGCTGGGAGGCCTGAACAGTGAGGTTGAAGACTGCCCGAGGCTTATGATGACAGCAATCGCAGCTTTGGAGGCTAACGATGACGGTTACAAGGTGAGACTTGATTTCAGGCGGATGACAGCAAGGATAGGACTTTCTTTTGATACTTCCGCATTGAACAACGATGTCTCTCTGGAAATCAAGGAAGTGAGCGTGGTGAATATACCGTCGCAGGTGTATTATTTCAAGGAGAATGCTCCCGTGGAAGGCTTGAAATGCCTGAGCAGCGCATGTTCAGTGGTTCCTTCAGGCCTTGATGATAAAGTGGTTTTCTACTGTTATGAGAATGTGCAGGGGGAACTTCTGCCCGGTAACAGTTCGCAGATGACCAAGTTCTTTCCAGAATCAAGCAGGTACAATGAACTGTGCACCTATATATGCGTGAAAGGAACATATTCATCGCCGCGCAAAAGGGGAGAGATAATTTACAGGCTGTATCCGGGCAGGGATGCCTCGGACTTTTCGCTGGAAAGGAACAGCGTTTATGATGTGAATATCAAATTTTCCGCCGAGGGCGGAGTAGATGAAGTAAGCTGGAGAGTTGTTACCGACGGGCTGGAAACCTTGACTACAGGAGTTGAGGTCAGGATGGACGATTATGAACTGAATGAGAACGAGAAAGTTCCGTTCATGGCAGTTGTCAGCCCCGAGGATGCTTCAAGAAAACATCTGAACTGGCAGATTTCCGAACCGGGAATAGCAGGGTTCTGCACTGCCGATGGTAAAGAGAAGCTATCCCTTTCACAAATCAATGCAATTGATGACAATAGGGGACCTTTTCTCATTTATGGGCTTTGTAACGGTTCGGCTGTCCTGAGTGCGGAGTCAACAGATGGTACACTTAAAAAAGGCAGTGCTGAATTCACGGTGAATCTAGAGCCATATCCTTACCGGATTGAGTTCGATGAAAGCTTTGTGCCTTTGTGGTATCTGAATGATAATGAGTATGAAGTGCGCTATGTGGCTTTTTCCAAACTTGATATGCCGGCAGGACAGGTTCCGGATATCAGACTTCTGTCCGGAGCTGACTGCGTTGAAATTCTTTCTGTGGACAGGAACGGAGTTTCAGTCAGAGCCAAGGGACTGGGCAGGGCGGTGATAGGCAGCAGGATGGGGATGGCCATTGCGGAATGTGCGTTTACTGTAAGTGAGCTGGGAATATCTCTCGACACGGATAATATGTTGCTTGCCGCTGGTTTCGGGGCCGATGTCAAATATTTGATCACACCTGCGCACGCTTCTTCGATGGGAGTGACTCTTGCATATTGTGACGGTTCTTCTTCATCTTTTACAAGTGAAAGCAACAGAGTTGAATGCGTTGCAGCCAATACCACAATCAATGTCAAGGCGAATTATCTGAACTGCCGGGACTTGTCCGAGAATCAAGGCAGGATCAGGGCGTATGTGAACGGTCACAGTGCTTGCGATGAATGTTCATATTCCATTTGTCAGCCTATGAAACGGCTTCAAGAAGAGCAGCTCTGTCTTATGAATTATCGCAATGGCACACAATATACAGCCAGCCTGATTGATTGTCCTGCGGATGTTCCGCTTTCAATGTCATGGTTCAGGGATTATTCCTTATCTGGAACTGATGGAGAGGCCACTACGCCGGTATCGGCACCTGCCTCATCGGAAATACTCTGGGACAGGGAGATGTGCAGGTTCTCATATCCAAGCCCCGGAACAGGTATAAACGGACATTATAAGGTTCATTTCAGTCTGGACGGGGATTTCTCACACGTGAACTATGTCAAGGCAGACGGCACTCCCGGAACAGTGCAGGAATTCATTGCAGAGTGTGCAAGCGCCAGCGTTGATTTGAAATTCGCCGAAATGGTGTATATAATCAGCTATATGAAGAGTGACAGCAGAAATTCAATGTCCAAGGACGGATACAGATATATTGACGAACTCATTGTCAGATGCGTGAAACATTACAGATCCAACATTGACAATTCATTGTTCTCTGACTTGTCCTTTGATTACTCTTACGATGGAAAGCAGTTCCATTATTCAGGAGAAGGCGACTCCCACACAGAGTACTACATTGATTATGATATAACGTTTGTCAAGGATTCCGAGTATCCGTATATAGAGCTGAGCAGCGCCGATGGCATATATTACAATACCAGTTTCAAGTATACAGGCAGCAATGCGCCTGCAAAGCATTTTGACGGAACAAGGCTTTCAGTGCCTTCAATGACAAACATTGCCAATCATAAAGGATTCTGGTACAGATATGTTCAGAAGAATTCAGGCTTGAGCGGATTCTGCAAGGAAATAGACTGGCAGATTCTTTACAGCAATCTCTTCTGATGAATTGCAGGCGTGCGGGCATTTGCTTATATTTGCCCCATGCTTGGACTGGAAACTTTAGGACTGACAGGCCTTTTCATAGGCTGCTTTCTGGCGGCTACGGTAATACCGTTCAGTTCAGATGCGTTGTATATTGCCGTGCTTCTTGCCACCAAGCAGCCTCTGGCCTGTTTTATGGTTGGAACTTTGGGAAACTGGCTCGGCGGAGTCACTTCATACTATCTTGGCTATCTGGCTAAATGGAAATGGCTTGAAAAGTATTTTCATATAAAACATGATACGCTTGAGAAACAGAAAAAGCTGGTTGACAAGTACGGGGTCTGGCTCGCGCTCCTTACATGGATTCCTGTAGTCGGAGACGTGTTTGCAATAGCGTTGGGATTTTACCGTACACCTGCATTCTGGACGCTTCTTCTTATGCTCGTGGGCAAGGCCGGACGTTTCCTGCTCTGGAATCTTGTTTCAGGACTGATTTAAGCCGGTGTACTTTTCAGCTACCTGGCTGCAAGACGCTCTGCTGAGGCACGGTCAATCTTACCTGTTCCGGTAAGAGGGATTTCCTTTATTAAGATTATTTCCTTAGGCCTTGAATATTTTTCCAGACTGTCCACCGCTTTTTCCAGTGTGTCCAATGATATTTCCGAGGAGGTTTCAGACGGGTTATCATTCTGATTCTCAACTAGAAGGATAGCTATTTCCCCGAACTTTTCATCCTTGCGCCTGCTTACGCAGAACGGAACTTTCATGTACGGCCTGAGCGCCTGTTCAATCCGCTCGATCTGAAGTTTGATTCCTCCGCTGCAGATTACATTGTCCTTGCGTCCGAGTATTTTGAATAATGACTTGCCGGTCTTGGACTCTGTATGCATTTCGGCTATATCGTTGGTATGCAACACACCTTCGTGAATGAGCGGGGCGTCAATCCAGAGGCATCCATCCTTGTCCGTGCCTATTCTTACATTTTCAAAAGGGGTGTACCATTCGCTTCTCCCAGACCCGTTCAGCCTTCTCAGTGCAATATGCGAGAGCGTTTCGGTCATTCCGTATGTGCTCCATACAGCGTTCGGAAAATCTTCCAGTTCCTTTTGCAGTTCATCTGAAATGGCTCCGCCACCAATTATCAGATTCTTGCAATTCATGAGAACTTTCTTTTCACCGGGAACTTGCAAGGAGCAATGCACCTGATAAGGGACCATGGCAATCAGATCAAAGCATTGCCCTTTCAGACCGGCCAGCGGATGGCTCGACGGCTCAACGCTGATAAGTTCCATCTTCCGCTCAATTGAACGCACCACCATCATCTTTCCGGCAATGAAATCAATAGGCATGCACAGTAGCGCTCTGTCACCTTCCTTCAGCCCGAGGAAGTCACAGGTGATTTTTGCGGACGCAAGCATCCTGCCCTTCCGGACCATCATTGGCTTTGGTTTGCCCGTGCTTCCGCTCGTGTGAACAAGAACGCTGTCAGAAGAATTATTCCATTCCTCAAGAAATCCAGATATGTCCATCCCTGATGTGTACTCCAGTTTCAAAATTGCTGGTGAACAACAGACCGGTTCCAAGCCCCTGTGGCAACTCCCATTTGCCTGAATAGACCGACGCAGCCAACAAGGCCACGTTTGTCAGCCCTATGTTGCTTTCCAGCGCACTTGTAATCCATGACCTTATGCCCCTTTCCCGGGCCATTTCAATCCACTCCCTGCTGCCTGTCATTCCACCGTGAAGCGTAGGTTTCACCACTATATACTGCGGTTTCACAGCGTCAAGCATTCTTTCCTTCTCTTCCGCCGTGTTTATCCCTATAAGCTCTTCATCAAGGGCAACCGGCACTTTTGAAGTCCGGCACAACCTGGCCATCTCCTCCCATTGCCCTTGCCTTACAGGCTGCTCTATTGAATGTATCCTGTACCTCGACAGTTCATCCAATTTTTCTGCGGCCTCCTCAGCAGAGAACGCCCCGTTGGCATCGACCCTCAATTGCAGCTCATCTTCAGTGAACCGTGAGCGTATGCTTCTTATCAGGCTCATCTCCTCTTCCCACTTTATTGCGCCGATCTTAAGCTTGATGCATCTGTAGCCAGCGGCTATCTTTTCCTCCATCTGCTTGAGCATTGTCCCGTGATCCGCCATCCATACCAGCCCGTTGATAGGTATTCCTTCCATTCCCCTGGCAAAATCCGTATCGTAAAGTTCCGGCGACTGATTCATCTCCGCCAGGGCTGATTCCACCGCAAAGAGCAGGGCGGGGTAGTTGCGCAGCTTTTCGTAAATCGTTTCATGCAATGCGGAATCCGAATGTGCCTGGCGCGAACCGTTGAACGCGAATGCGTCCTTGAGAAGTGAATGCACATCATTCAAATTCTTGTAGGCATCCCTGTCACAGGAAAGGTCAGGAAGCGGCGCACATTCCCCAATGCCGCTGCGCCCGTTTCCGCTGAGTTTCACTATGAGCATTTCGTGCTCGGTGTATTCTCCGCGGCTGGTTCTTGCCGGTATCTTGAAATGCAGTTTTTCTCTTTTCAGTTCGATTTCCATAGTGCTTCTCCTAACTTTGGCTTCTCTTGAGCAGGTTTGGTACCTTTTCCTGTCTGTTTCAGCGAATTTCGTCCGTTTCGAGCAGGTTTGGTGCCTTTTCCTGTCTGAATATGCTATGGAACCAGAGGAAACTTGCCCCAATCAGGCTTGCGCTTCTCAAGGAAGGCCCTGCCGCCCTCCTGGGCTTCATCCAGCATATAATACAATGCGGTGCAATCACCAGCCAGCTCCTGAATGCCGGCCTGACCGTCGAGCTCTGCATTGAGTCCCATCTTTATCATGCGCAGGGCAAGAGGCGAGAGCTCCATCATCCTGTGGGCCCAGTCCACACATTCCTGCTCAAGATCCTTGAGAGGAACAACCTTGTTCACCATGCCCATCCGCTCGGCTTCAGCCGCCGTATACTGCCTGCACATAAACCATATCTCGCGCGCTTTTTTCTGACCAACAATCCTTGCAAGATATGAAGAACCGAATCCCGCATCGAATGAACCTACTTTCGGACCGGTCTGTCCGAATTTTGCGTTCTCTGCTGCAATTGTGAGGTCACAGACTACGTGCAGAACGTGTCCGCCACCAATGGCAAAACCATTCACCATTGCAATCACAGGCTTTGGAAGTCTGCGTATCTGCATCTGAACGTCAAGGACCGACAGACGTGGTGTGCCGTCCTGGTCAATATATCCGCCCCGCCCCTTGCAGTGCATGTCACCGCCGGAACAGAATGCCTGGGTCCTGAGCCATTCCTCCTCACTCTGACCTTCCTTACGAGGCGTCTGGGCTCCGGTGAGCAATACCACCCTTATATGCTGTGCTTCACGGACAATAGTGAATGCCTGTGACAGTTCGGCAGTGGTCAGTGGCGTGAACGCATTTCTGTACTGAGGTCTGTTAATGCTTATCTTTGCTATTCCATCGTATTCTTCAAGGAGTATCTCCTTGAATTCATGCATCGATTTCCATTCCATATTCTTCAAAGTTCAAGTTTCAGTTGCCTGTAATATTGTGAGTAGACTTCAATGTCCTTGTCCGGGTCCGTGAACACTTCCAGCAGTACCGGCCTTTCGGATTCGGCGCTGGCAAGTTTCCTGATACCGGTTTCAAGTTCTTCTGTATTCCGTGCTTTCAAGTATTTCACACCAAAAGTTTCACAGATTCCTTTTGCTGAAAGTCCGTGCTTCCCGGCAACGAACATTTCCGCTGCCTGACTTGCTTCAAGACCTCTGAGACTCTTGAATATGCCTCCCTGCCCGTTGTTGAGGAGCAGTATCCTGGCGTTGCCTTCCAGCTGGTTCAACCATAATGCATTGTGGTCATAGAAGAAACTCAGGTCGCCGATTACACAGTAAGCTCTTGGAGACCTTAGTTCTTCCTGCATTTGTGCCAGCGCGGCACCGGCGAACGTGCTCAACGAACCTTCAATCCCGTTCAACCCCCGGTTGCAATTTATGTAATGTCTCGCGTAAATTTCTCCCAACCTTACGGACATGCTGTTTGCGTAATGCACAAGGTCATCTTCCTTTATATTCTCTTCAAGCAGCTTGGCCGCAAGCATCTGCGAGTATTCAGGAACAAATCTGTCATGCAATTGAGCAATTCTCTTCCTCAAATCAGCCCATTTCACGTAGAAAGCCGGCTTCATGTCCTTGTCCGTCAGACCGTGGTTCAAATCGGCCAGGAAATCACAAGGCATGCCTTCTATCAGCAGTGAAGTATGTGTTGAGATATCGTGAAGGACTCCGTCCTCGGAAACGGTAATGTGAAAGGCATCGGCACAGTCCCTGCGCAGGAACTGCCTGAGCCTCTTGCTTATGGTATTGCCACCAAGGTATATGACGCAATCGGGCTTCATGTCCTGCGGAACATCCTTCAGAACATAAAGCATCTGGTCCGTGAAATAATTGAAACTGATATCTCCGGATACAGGTTCAGCCAGAACGGTGATTTTTCCGGCAATCTGATTCAACAGATCATCGGCAATTGCGAACTGCGTAAGTTGCCCGATGACAATCATCGGCTTGCTGCAGGCAAGAATCCTTCTGACAATCATTTCCCTGGCATAATCCCAGCTCCACTGCATTCTGTGGACCGCCCTTTCATCAGGCAGTTCCTCTGTGCTGAAATCGAACAGCGGCTCGCTGATTGGTACATTAATGTGTACGCTTGGATGCGCAGGCCGTGCATTTTCCATCAGAGCCTCGTTCACCAGCCTGTTGCATTCCCATCGCTGTGTATCATTCTGAGGCTCAGGGAGCTTGACACTCATTGCCACACTGCTTCCCAGAGCTCCCTGCTGCGGCATGGTCTGCCCGTCAAGCTGGCCTGTCCATGCACCGGGCCTGTCCGCTGAAATTATAATTATTCCTACATGGCGATAGCTGGCCTCGATTGCCGCAGGCCCCAGGTTGAGCAAAGCGGAGCCGCTGGTCACACAAACCGCCACAGGCCTGCCTGACTGCTGCCTAAGACCAAGCGCTATGAATCCTGCAGAACGTTCATCGGTTACAGGAATGCATCTGAGTTCCGGACATTCATTGAAATTGTGGACCAGAGGCGCATTCCTGCTGCCCGGACAGACAACAATGTTTTCAACACCATGCTTGATTAGCAGGGCTGTTAGTATGTTTACGTTTTCCTTATTGCTGTACATTTTCAATCTCTTTTCTAATCTGACATAGGTCCAGACACCTTTTCATTGTTTGCATCTTGTTCTCGGTTTCTTCAAATTCGCTTCGGCAGGCGCTTTCCGGCATGATGCCTCCGCCTGCGTATAATCTTGCACGATTCACATACAATGAATCCGCTCCATTGCCGTTTCCAATCAGTTCTGGAAATTCAGCGCATCTCAATGAAACGAATAGCCTGGTCCGGCCATTGATGCCAACGGGACCGGCAAAACCGCTGTAATACTTCCGCCGGTGTGCTTCATTCCTGAGAATGAATTCGCGGGCCTCTTTCTGAG
>NZ_JBAELF010000027.1:0-21513 GCF_056211015.1 Candidatus Egerieousia sp. | reverse complement strand
GTACGGGAATATGTCGAGGATGCCTGGAATGATATCATCGTGAACGATATGCAGCGGCTTAGCGTCCGGAGATTGTCGAATGCTTGCAAGGACTTCTTCGCCAAGTGCGTGGAGTTCGAGAAGGTCTGGAATGAGAATGAGGAATCCGCTTTCTCTCTGTTCAACGACGAGTGGCGGGCCCGACCATCTCCATGTTGCCGGCGAAGACCTTCCTAAGGTCAGACGTAAGGCCGGTCCTTTCCGCGACCCTGTCGAGAAGCCAGGTGGCTCCGTACATCCTGTCAACGTCGTCGGCCTCGTATGCGACACGCCTGCTGACGTGAATCTGCATCTTGTAAATGGTCTCTGGTTTGACCGGTCTGCCTGTTCTCATTGCCGCTATATTTATTAGCACAAATATACTAATAAATAACGAGAGTTACAAGGGTTTTGTGATTTATTTTCAGCGAATTATGAATTTTTAGTACAAAAGCTTGAAAAACTCGGAGAGGCTATCGTCGTAATCATTGGTATTGTCGCCTCCGAAGGAGCCGCCAGCCCGATTGTTTTCTCCGTAAGAACCGGCAAGGATATGATGTTGTGTATTCAATGTGATGAGTTTGCACGCGGGCTGCACGTACATTCTCGGTCTGTCTGTTTGAGGGGATTGGATATGCATCATACTCGCAGATAATAAGTCCTGCGAATTTACGCAGATTTCACGACACAGCCATAGAAAACGTACATCGGTATTGGGATGCAAAAGCATACGTCTCCTGAATAATTAGGCTGGGAACGGTCAAACTCCAAGAACCACGGCCGGTGATATGCCAAGAATCCGGCATATGTTTTGGGCCAACTCGAATGTGGGATTGCATTTCCCGGCAAGGAGTTCGCTGATTCTTGACTGGCTTGTACCCAGCATTCCGGCAACATCCTTTTGAGACAGTCCCTGCTCAAACATACGCTCTTTGAGACATTCCTGTAAAGGAGAGTCCTGTCCTTGTCAAGCAACCAGGCTCCTAGAATCTCGTAGCATGAAAGGTCAACCAGATCCCAGTTATTGATATATTTTGTGTGAGAAAGATAATATGCAACACATGCTCTCTGCAATTCAATATCCTTTTTTGCATGCTTGAAAATCTGGACCAGCGTAAGAAGCGCAGCCAGGCGCACATCTTTCCATATCCTTTTCACAACTTCGCACGTCACCGGAACTTTTATTCCAAGGAACACGTCCCCCTCACCATACTGCCCCGGGCCTGTCTTGAAGAAACGGGAAAGTCCTTCCACCTGCGATGGGTCCCTCATTTGAATCATCTAGTCATATAGTCTGCTCATCTGGAAAGTTGTTGGTCTATGAAGTGGAGGAGGTGGCGGGGCGAGAGGCTGTCCTTGAGCTCCTTGGGGTAGTGTACAGGGGTGGCTATCCATTCTTTGATGTCTTCAGGGGTGACGGTGGAAAGGATGTGATGGCCATCGCTGTGGAAGAAAGGGGAGTCCTTTATGGCGCAGTTGTTGGTTATGAGGTGCTTGTCGTATATGATGCTTTCCCATAGTCTTGGAGTGTGGCCGTCGGCACCTTCCTGCATTATTTCAAGAATGCATTTTGACCTGTACATTCTCTCAAGATTCTCTGTGTAGGATATTGGCTTTGAAAGATATCTTATGCCGTTGAGGCGGCCTGCATGCACAGGCATTCCAAGTATGTTGAAATCGCATTTAAGACCGGCCTTTGTGCATAGCTGGAACACTTCGTGCACCTGATGGTACCGGGATTTTGCGTGTCCGCAGAAATATACGTCACTTGCAGGAATGCCGGGATTGTCATTTATTTCTACTCTGGACATAGGGGTGGGGTGGAAGAGCAGTCCTTCACGATGGGCCTCGCCGCGGTCGTAACTGATTATAATGTCAAACTTGCTCCGGGCTTCTTCAAGGTCAAAGGAGTAATGGCGCGATATGAGGTCCTGGAGAAACAGAACGAGTTTCACGCCGGGGTATGTCTTCCTGAGGTACTCTGTATAGTTTGATCTGTAAACCTTGTGGGTGTTGCCGAAGAAAAGGAAGCACAATGGCTTGTTGTCGGTGAAATGGTGGGGGTAGAGGTGCGGGAAAACGTATCCTGCAAACGGAGTCCTGATAAGTTTGTTCGGAATCTTTGCAAAATTCCAGAGGACAGCCTGCTTCTCCCAGAATGTCCTGAAACCGCTGTAATGGCTGCTGTGCCAGCTTACCTGTGGTGAATCCATTATATCCTTGTATCCGGCCTGGTAGTACCCAGGGCGTCCTGCTATCACATAATTGTATTCAAATTCATCCGTCATAAGCTTCATTCGCCTGATAATCCGTGAAATGGTTAAAATTCGTCACGATGTCAAAATTACAAAAAAATACTATGATTTTATAATTTTGATGCCACACAGACTGCACGTATGCATTGGCGTGAAATGCAAAAAGGCGGCCGAAAGACCGCCCTATAAAAGGTTCTTGTTCCTTTATGCATTGAAATGCATTAAAGCTTGTCAAAATCAACGTCTGTGAAATTGCCGCCCTCTGAATAGTTGCTTTCAGTTACCGGACATTTCGCTTTTATGAAATCAATGACTTCAGCAAGAGATTCAGTGAATTTCTCGAAGTCCTCCTTGTAGAGGAAGATCTTGTGCTTGTCATAAACGAACCTGCCGTCCTTCTCAACCCTTCTCTTGCTTTCTGTGATAGTAAGATAATAATCATTGCCTTTTGTGGCTTTAACATCAAAGAAGTAGGTCCTTTTGCCTGCCCTCACCGGCTTTGAATAAACGTCATCACCGCTTCGCTCAAACGCAGCTGAGCTTTCTAAATCTTCCAAATACATAGCTAGTTTGTTAAATTTTCTAAAAGTTTGACAAAGATAGAATTTTTTTTGCTTGTAAAAGCCTATCTTTGCAAATATTTTGGAATAAAGTATGTTTCTATGTTGAACAGACGTTTGATAAGGGTAAAGGTTTTTAAAGTTCTTTTCAGCAAGATTGCCGCCAATATGCGCAACGAGGATGCCGCAAAGGCAGATCTGCTCAATTCCTGCGAACAGACCATTGACCTTTTTTACTTCCTTTTAAGAATTCCGGTTGAGCTTAAGAAAATAGCACGGACAAAGATAGACAACGGAATGCGCAAGTTTCATCCTACAGAGGAGGAGGCGCATCCTAATCTCAAGTTCGTGAACAACAGATTCATTTCAATCATTGAGAATGATCCCGCTTATTGCAAGCTTCTTCAGAAGAAAGGTCTTTTGTGGGATGCCGAGGACAGTTTCCTCAGGAAAATGTATGCATCCGTTGTGGCAAGTGAATATTTCACGAACTACATGAACTCTTCGAATGACAGTCTGGAGGAGGATGTTCAGCTGATACGCGCAATTTTTGAATCAGAGTTCGAGGACAACGAAGCCCTTGAGGACATTCTCGAGGACAGAAGCCTGATGTGGATGGACGACATGGTTTATGCCGTGAATCTCATTCTCAAGAACCTTGGAGAAATTGCACGTAGCGGCAAGGTCCCCAATGTCAAAGTGTTTGCAAAGGAGGATGACAGGGAGTTCGCTCTCACCTTGCTCAGCCATTCAATGGCCAGGTACGATGATTATATCTCACTGGTTTCATCACATATTTCCAACTGGGAACCCGAAAGACTCGTATCCACGGATATGGCTCTTATTGTAATGGGCATTTCCGAGGCGGTTGCCTTTGAAACAATACCTGTAAAGGTTACCATAAATGAATATGTGGACATCTCCAAGTATTACAGCACTGCAAACAGCAAGTCCTTTGTGAACGGACTTCTTGACCGTATCATTCAGAAACTGCTGAATGACGGTACAATAGTGAAGACAGGCCGCGGACTTGTTGGCGGTCTGGCAGGCGCAGATGAAAAATAAACGGCAAATATTAATTGAATAAATAAAACAGATATGATTTACACATTTTTACAGGCTCAGGGTGGTTCCAATATGAGTTTCATCATTATGATGGTCCTTATTTTCGTTGTAATGTGGTTCTTCATGATCCGCCCTCAGCAGAAAAAGCAGAAGGAACTTGCCAAATTCAGGAATGAACTCAAGAGGGGTGACAAAATAGTGACCATAGGCGGAATATACGGCGAGGTTGATGAGGTTGATGCCGATAACCCCACCATTCTCATTAAGGTTGCTCCTGATGTGAAGCTCAAGGTTGACAAGAGCGCTGTTGTAAAGGACATGTCTGATGTTCAGACCAGGTAATACAGTACGTTCCATTTTAAAAAAGGTGAGGGACAATGCCGGTCCAATGGCTGTCTCTCTCCTTTTGGCTTTTTTCATGTGGGGTATCCTTTATCTTTCAAAGGATTATGTCACTTCTTTCGATTATACGGCCGAGGTTTCGTCCAACCTCATACACAGAGCCCATACAGGCGTTTCCGTGAAGCCTGTTACAATAGCGGTGCGGGCAAGCGGCTTCAAGATCATCAAAAGATATTTCTTTTCCTCAGCTGAGGATCAGGTGGTGCGCTTCTACGTTGATGGAAAGCATCTTTTCCACTCAAGGACAAATCCTAACATCTTCATGGCGCTCTCAAAAACAATCACGGACGATGTGAAAAATTCCATGGGCAATGATTTTGTGTTCGAGCGAATGATTTCCGACACTCTGTTACTTGAATTTCAGCATCAGGTAAATAAGAAGGTTCCTGTGATTCCGGATATGAAAGTGTCTTTCAAGGAACAGTACACATCTGTCCGCGGATTGCAGCTTTCCACCGATTCAATTGTTCTGTACGGAGATTCCACCGTTGTTGCCAGAATCAATGAAGTGCATACCTATCCGCTGAGTCTGAACAATCTTTCACGTGACAGACGCGGACATGTTTTGCTTCTTAATCCATCGGGAGTGGATTATTCAAGCAATGATGTGTCATATTCAATAGATGTTGAAAGGTTCTTTGAGGCGCAGATCCCTCTGTACATAGAGCCCAGACATTTTCCACAAGGGAGGAGTGTGTTCTTCACACCTAATCAGGTTACAGTAAAGTACAGGCTTCCTTTCAGCCAACGCAGACCTCTGGATGCCAGGGATTTCGATGTTTATGTAGATTATCGAAAACTCATTGATGGCTCATTCGCCCGGGTGGAAGTAAGGAGCAACGACAAGAACGTGTTCGGCCTTGAATGCGAGCCGCAGTTCGTTCAGTGCAATTTCAATTGATGTATTAAAGCTCTCTCGTTCCATGGGAATTTACAGGCATGACATTTCAGGAAACAAGGAGAACCTAACTGCCGTACTGGGCATTACCGGAGGAATAGGAAGCGGAAAGACATACGTTTCCAATATTTTCGCTCATATAGGCGTGCCCGTATATGATTCCGACAGCCGGACAAAGTCATTGTATGTTTATGGTTCAGAACTGGGAGAATCATTGTGCGCACTTTTGGGAGATGATATATTCCGGGACGGGGTTTTCATGCCAGAAGTGATGGGTCCCAGGATCTTCTCAAATCCTGGATTGCTCATTGAGGTTGAAAGACTGGTTCATCCGGCCGTTATGGACGATTTCATCCGCTGGAAGAATTCTTTTGCAGGCAAGGTTCCTTACGTTATGATGGAGTCCGCGATACTGCTTGAGAAGCCGTTCGTGAAGCGGTTCACGGACAGGACGCTCACGGTCACAGCCAATCTTGAAACAAGAATTCAAAGGGTCATGAGGCGTGACAATGCATCCTGCGAGGCTGTCCTTGCCAGACTCAATAAACAATGGAGCGATGAGCAGCGTATTTCCTGCTCGGATTTTGTTATATTTGCAGACAATAACACAGCCTTGCTGCCGCAGGTGCTTCAGGTTCATTTGCAGATGCTGGAATTCGCAGGCAGCACAATAAATAGGAACGGATTTAATAATTAATTGAAAACCAGACGGGATGGGACTTGGTAAATGGTTGATGGGCGCTTTCGGATGGGCTATGTTCGGCCCTATAGGAGGCATTGTAGCTTTTCTATTAGGCAGCTGCTTTGAGACCATCAGCATTGCCGCTTCACGTTCTTCTACCGGCGATGACTCATACAATTCTTACAGCAGCACTGAGCAGAGGAACAGTTTCATGATATCCCTTCTGGTCCTGAGCGCCGCCGTAATGAAGGCCGATGGCAAGGTGATGCGCTCCGAACTTGATTACGTGAAGAAGTTCCTGCGCGATAACTTTGGTGAGGAAGGGGCTGTTAATGCGCTCAATGTTCTTAAGGAACTTTTGCAGAAGGATTTTGAGCTGTCAGAGGTGTGCATTCAGATACGCCAGTTCACCAATATATCCCAGAGATTGCAGCTTTTCCACTTTCTGGCCGGAATAGCAAAGGCCGATGGTGTTGTAAGCAATGCGGAACTTGAAGTGCTCAAGCGTATATCTCAGTTCCTGGGAATTTCGAATGCCGATGCCGATTCGGTTCTTGGAATGTTCGGCACCAGCATCGAGGACGCTTACAAGGTGCTTGAAGTAAGTCCTGAGGCCACAGATGATGAAGTCAGGAAGGCTTACAGGAAAATGGCAATGAAGCATCATCCGGACAAGGTTGAGTCACTTGGAGAGGATGTACGCAAAGCAGCGGAAGAGAAATTCAATAAAATCCACGAAGCATACGATCAGATAAAGAAAGAGCGTGGAATTCAATAACAATAACAAAGAGAAAAATGAAAACAGATCTTAGAAAGATTCTTTCAATCAGCGGTGAGAGCGGATTGTTCCTTTATGTTCAGCAGGCTAAGAACGGCGCTGTGGTTGAATCATTGACAACAAAGAAGAGAATGTGTGCAGGCTTGAGCGCAAAGATGAGCTCGATGGCCGACATTGCCATATATACGGATGAGGATGAAATCAAGCTTGCGGAACTTTTCCTCAAGATGAAGGATGTACTTGGCGATAATCCTGCACCGGCAAAGAAGGCCGACCAGAAGGAGCTCGTTGCATTCTTCGAGAAGGCTCTCCCGAATTATGACAGGGACCGTTTCTATGTCTCTCACATGAGAAAGGTGGTTGAATGGTATAACCTTATAAAGGAATATGCTTCCCTGGACTTCATGACAGAGGAGGAAATGGAGCAGGCAGACAAGGAATAGGGCGAAAATGACTGCAAGGAAGAAGCCGCACATATTGGTGATTACAATGGGATGCTCAAAGAATCTTGTGGATTCGGAGCATCTCATGCGCCAGTTCGATTCATACGGGATTGAACTTCTGCCTTCAGACTATTCCATAGATAACACGGATTCAAAGGATGCTGCCGGAAGTTTCATAGACTGCATAGTCATAAATACCTGCGGCTTCATTCAGGACGCAAAGGAAGAGTCCATTTCCATGATATTCAAGGCCGTTTCGGCCAAGAAGGCCGGTCTGGCAGGAAAGATTCTTGTCTTCGGATGCCTGAGCCAGCGTTATTTTTCAGAACTAAAGGAAGGGATTCCTGAGGTTGATGCGTTTTTCGGCGCTTTCAACATAAAGGACGTGGTGGAATATCTCGGTTTTGATTACAGGCCTGAACTCTGTACATCCAGGTATCAGACCACCCCCAAGCACTACGCATATCTGAAAATCAGCGAAGGATGCAACAGAAGATGCGCATATTGTGCTATTCCGTTCATACGCGGTCCGCACGTTTCCATTCCAATGGAGGAACTTGAAAGGGAAGCCCGGGAACTTGCGGCAAACGGCGTGAAGGAACTCATTGTCATAGCACAGGATACTACATATTACGGTCTGGACCTCTATGGCAAACGTATGCTTGCTCCGCTGCTGGAAAGACTTTCGGCCATCAAGGGATTAGAATGGATAAGGATTCACTATTCATATCCGGATGATTTTCCGGAGGATGTGATAGAGCTGATGGCAAGCAATCCCAAGATTTGCAAATACCTTGACATACCTCTCCAGCACAGTTCCAACACCGTTCTCAAGAACATGCACAGGGGCATAGGTTCGGCTCGGACGCAGAAACTGATTGACAGCTTGCGCCAGCGTATTCCCGGCATAGTTCTGAGAACAACTCTCATTGTAGGATTCCCCGGCGAGACAAGCCGTGATTTCAACTCGCTCCTTGACTTTGTTGCCAGAAACCGTTTCGAGAGGCTTGGAGCGTTCACATACAGTCAGGAGGATGGTACATACGCCGCAGAGCATTACAAGGACAATGTGCGGATGTCAACCAAGCGGAAACGCTATGAGAAACTGATGGAACTTCAGTCTGCTATTTCAGCCGCGGCAAATGAGGCAAGACTTGGGAGAATTGAAAAGGTACTCATAGACAGGATTGAGTCGGATTTCCTTGTTTCCAGGTCACAGCATGAGAGCCCTGAGGTAGATGGCGAAATTCTGATACCAATGTCTTCCTGCAGAAAAGTGTATGGAAATTTGAATCCTGAGTCCTTAATAGGTAAATTTGTTGACGTAAGGACAGTTGATTCGGATGAGTATGATCTTTATGCCGAAATGGTCCTTTCAAATTGACAACAATTGAAATAACACTTGAAACTATGAATAAACTTCTTGAAGGAAAAAATGCACTTATCACAGGTGCTGCAAAAGGAATAGGCAGGGCAATTGCCATCAAGTTCGCTTCCGAAGGTGCGAATGTTGCCTTCACCGATCTTGTTATTGACGAGAATGCACAGAAAACAAAGGCGGACGTTGAGAGCTATGGCGTCAAATGCATTGCCATTGCTTCAAACGCAGCCGATTTCCAGCAGGCTCACGATGCAGTTGAAGCAGTTATGAAGGAGTTCGGCAGAATTGACATACTCGTTAACAATGCCGGCATTACAAAGGACGGACTCATGCTCAGGATGAGCGAGGCACAGTGGGATGCGGTAATCAATGTCAATCTCAAATCCGCTTTCAACTTCATACACGCAATCTCTCCTGTAATGATAAGGCAGAGAGGTGGCTCAATCATAAACATGAGCTCTGTTGTAGGTGTTCACGGAAATGCCGGACAGTGCAATTACTCATCTTCAAAGGCCGGTATGATTGCACTTGCAAAATCCATTGCGCAGGAACTCGGCCCAAGAGGCGTAAGAGCCAATGCAGTTGCTCCGGGTTTCATCATTTCTGATATGACACTCAAACTCTCTCAGGAGGTTCGTGACGCATGGGTTTCAAAGATTCCTCTCAGACGAGGCGGTACCCCTGAGGACATTGCCGATGTGTGCACTTTCCTGGGCAGTGACCTTTCATCATTCGTATCAGGACAGGTAATCTCCGTTTGTGGCGGAATGTCAATGTAGTTGCCGAATCCTGTATTTGCAGTATGAAAAAGATTGTTATTGTTGCATTGGCCAATGACAATGCAATAGGTGCCGGCAACGATCTGCTGGTTCATCTGAGCGCAGACCTCAAGCGTTTCAAGGCCGTGACAACGGGGCATCCTGTAATCATGGGCAGAAAGACCTTCGAGTCCATTGGCAAGGCGCTTCCGGGCCGCACCAATATAGTTGTCACTTCCAATCCCGATGCATTCATGCAGCAGTACGGAAGCCAGCCTCTTGCAGCCAATAGCAAGCTTTTTGCAGTGAAGGACCTTTCACAGGCCTTCTCACTTTCTTCCACCTGCGATGGTTCCGATACCTGTTTCGTGACAGGAGGAGCCAGCATATACCAGCAGTGCATCGATATGGTTGATGAACTGGATATCACAAGGGTCTGCAAGGACTGCCCCGAGGCGGAGAAGTTCTTCCCTGCCATCGCTGTGGAAAAATGGAAAATGGCTGAAGCCGGCGAGTGGATGGAGGAGCTTGATAAAAAATCCACCTCTGTCCTGAAATTCCGGTTCGAGAGGTGGATAAGAAAATAATACTTGAAGGAGCGGTTACAGAATGTTGAGTGACTGCTCCTTTATTTTTTCAAGTTCGTCCTTCATCCTTACAACCAGCTGCTGGATTTCGGCGTTGTTGGCCTTTGAGCCCATTGTGTTTATCTCGCGGCCCATCTCCTGTGCTATAAAGCCCAGTTTCCTGCCCGGAAGCGTCTCATTGTCAATCGTGTCCATGAAGTACTTGCAGTGCTGGCGCAGGCGAACTTTTTCTTCGTTGATGTCAAGTTTCTCTATGTAGAAGATCATTTCCTGCTCGAGCCTTTCAGGATTGCCGCCCTTGCATACTTCCTCAATCTTGCTCTGAATCCTTTCCCTTATCATAGGAACCCTCTGTGGATCTATTCTCTCAACTTCTGCAAGATATGAAAGAATGTTCTCAACCTTGCCTGTTACATCGTTGTAAAGTGTTGCGCCTTCCTTTGCCCTGAATGCGTTCAGATTCTCAACGGCTTCCTTGATTGCCTTGTCCATTGCTGTCCAGTCGTTCTCGGTGAATTCCGACTTTGCCGTGTCAATTACATCTGGCATTCTCAGGACAGTTGCCGCAAGATTGTCAGGTTCCCAGATATCGGCTTCCTTGAGGATGTTGCATATCTGGCTGTAATAATGCAGGAAGGCTTCCTTGTTTATGTTCTTCAGGCCTGAAGTCTGCCCGGGGGCAAGATTGGCAAAAAGGTCTATGCTTCCGCGGCTGAGTTTCTCGCATATATATTTCCTTATTTCAATTTCCTTGTCACGTGGTACGAGTGATGACTTTATGCTGATGTCCGCGTTCTTGCCGTTTACAGACCTCAATTCAACAATCACCTTTCCAATTGACAAATCGCATTCGGATTTGCCGTAACCTGTCATTGACTTTATCATATTGCCTGTTGAATTCTATTTCTTGAATGAATCCTTGAGACTTACGGTCTTGTTGAACACTGCCTTCTCCCCGGTTGAATCCTTGTCCTTGAAGAAATAACCTGTTCTTTCGAACTGAACGGCTATGCCGCTCTTGTCCTCAAGCAATGCAGGCTCGGCCAGTGCCTTTGTTACAACCATTGAATCAGGGTTGAGGTAGTCCTTGAAGTTCTTGTCCTCAGGGATATTGCCCATGTCAGGCTCAGTGAAAAGACGGTCAACGAGCCTTACTTCAATCTCCTTAGCATGCTCACAGCTCACCCAGTGGATAGTACCTTTAACTGAACGCCAGGTGCCTGATGCAGGATGTGTGCTTGGATCGTAAGTGCAGTGCAGTTCAACAACATTGCCTTCTGCATCCTTGATCACCCCGTTGCATTTTATAATGTAGGTGTATTTCAGACGTACCTCTCCGTCCGGTTTCAGGCGGAAATATTTCTTTGGCGGCTCCTCCATGAAGTCATCGCTGTCTATGTAAAGCTCGCCTGTGAAAGGAATCCTTCTTTTTGCTCCTTCAGGATCCGCAGGGTTGAGAGGTGCCTCGAACCATTCCACCTTGCCTTTCTCCCAGTTGGTGATGACAAGCTTTACAGGTTTGAGCACAGCCATGTATCTGTTGGAGCGTTTGTTGAGGTCCTCCCTTACGCACCATTCCATGAGCGAAAGGTCTATGATGTTGTCTCTCTTGGCAACACCCACCTTCTCGGCGAACATCCTTATGCTCTCAGGAGTGTAACCTCTTCTCCTGATGCCGCAGATGGTAGGCATGCGAGGGTCATCCCATCCGTTTACAATGCCTGTGCGTACAAGCTCCAGAAGCTTTCTCTTGCTCATGACAGTGTATGTGAGGTTGAGTCTTGCGAACTCGTACTGATGGCTTGGGAAAATGCCGAGCTGCTGGATGAACCAGTCGTACAGAGGCCTGTGAACGTCAAACTCAAGAGTGCATATGGAGTGGGTGATGTGCTCTATGGAATCGCTCTGTCCGTGCGCATAGTCGTACATAGGGTAGATGCACCATTTGTCACCTGTTCTGTGGTGGTTTGCGTGAACTATCCTGTACATGAGAGGGTCGCGGAACATCATGTTAGGATGAGCCATGTCAATCTTTGCGCGGAGCACCTTTTCACCGTCCTTGTAAACACCGGCGCGCATCTCGCGGAAGAGCTTGAGGTTCTCCTCAACGCTTCTGTCCCTGTAAGGGGAGTTGGTGCCCGGAGTGTTCACCGTACCGCGTCCAATCCTGATTTCCTCCTGTGTCTGGTCATCAACGTATGCAAGACCTTTCCTTATCATCTCCTCGGCCCACTGGTAGAGTTGCTCGAAATAATCTGAAGCGTAGAACTCGTTGGCCCAGTCGAATCCAAGCCATTTGATGTCCTGCTTGATGGAATCAACGTATTCTACATCCTCCTTTACAGGGTTGGTGTCATCGAACCTGATATTGGTCTTTCCACCGTATTTCTGTGCAAGGCCGAAGTTGAGGCAGATGCTCTTTGCGTGGCCAATATGAAGGTAGCCGTTAGGCTCCGGCGGGAACCTGGTCTGTATGGATTCATGCTTTCCGCTCTTCAAATCATTTTCAATAATTTCCTCAAGGAAATTCAACTGGCGCTCAGGAGCAGCCTCGGTGTTCTTTATATCTTCCATATACACTAATTATGTTCAAATGTTGTAATCGAGTGATTAATCACTACAAAATGCAAAATTAATCTTTGACAAGCACAAACACAAATCCAATGCAAGGCTGCAATCAGCTGATCTGTGAGAAATCCACAGGCTGTCCGCCGTTGACTTTGAGAATCCGGAGCATCGTGCGTAAAAGTGCGTTGCCTTGACTCGACAGATCGGGGTCCTTTTCAAGCAATGCGCTTGCATATCTGCGGGAATCCTCCAGAATCTGGCCGTCGCTTCCTAGGTTTGCAATGTTCAGTTTTATTGCAAGACCGCTCTGCACTGTTCCGTCAAGGTCTCCGGGACCCCTCATCTTCAGGTCCGCTTCGGCCAGTTCGAAACCATCTGAGGTGTTGCACATCAGTTCAATCCTCCGGCGGCTTTCCTTGCTCAGGGCATATCCTGTCATAAGTATGCAGTATGACTCGTCAGAGCCACGTCCCACACGTCCCCTGAGCTGGTGCAACTGGCTCAGACCGAACCGCTCCGCACTCTCAATCACCATTACGGAAGCGTTCGGTACATCAACCCCAACTTCAATCACGGAAGTTGCAACCAGTATGTGCGCCCGTCCGTTCTTGAAGAGTTCCATATCGTATGCCTTGTCCTCATTCTTCTGTTTCCCGTGGACCACTGCAGTTACATAGTCAGGTGCCTTGAATTCATTTACAATAACCTGATAGCCTTCCTCAAGGTTCTTGTAGTCCATCTTCTCGCTTTCCTTGATAAGCGGATAAACCACAAAGATCTGACGTCCGAGGCGTATCTGTTCGCGCATGAAATCGAATACTTTCCTGCGCTGGTTTTCCATTGCGTGAATGGTTCTGACAGCTTTCCTTCCTGGAGGCAGTTCGTCTATGACAGAAACATCGAGGTCTCCGTACAAGGTCATTGCAAGGGTGCGCGGAATAGGGGTGGCTGTCATTACAAGTATGTGCGGCGGCATTCCGTTGTTCTTGTTCCAGAGTTTGCTTCTCTGCTCAACTCCGAATCTGTGCTGCTCATCTATCACGGCCAGACCAAGAGAGTTGAAAACTACATTGTCCTCAATGAGAGCATGGGTTCCTACCAGTATGTGAGTCTCACCATCGGCAAGTGAGGAAAGAATGTGCTTTCTGTCCTTCTGCTTGGTGCTTCCTGTAAGAAGAGCCACTTTGACCCCGGTCTTCTGCAGGAATTTGGTCAAGGATGCAAGATGTTGCTGTGCAAGCACTTCGGTTGGCGCCATTATGCAGGCCTGATGCCCGTTGTCAATAGCCAGCAGTGCGGAGAGCAGGGCAACAAGAGTCTTGCCGCTTCCAACGTCGCCCTGCAGCAGACGGTTCATCTGGTGTCCGCTCTTCATGTCGGAATGAATCTCGCGTATAACCCTTTTCTGAGCGTTCGTTAGCTGGTATGGAAGAGAGTTGTAGCAGTCGTGGAAGTTCTTTCCAACGTGCTGGAAAATGAAACCGCTTCCTGCACGTGTGTTTATGCATCTCTGTTTCAGAAGCCCCAGCTGGAGATAGAACAGCTCCTCCCATTTGAGTCTCAGCCTTGCCTTCTGCAGAAGCTGCTGGCTTCCGGGAAAATGAATCTGGTACAGCGCATCGGCAAGAGGCATCAATCCTTTGTCTGCAATTATCTTTGCAGGAAGCGTTTCCTGAATCTGCCCTTTGACCTTTTCAAGTGCGGCCTCCTGAAGTTTTGAAATGAGCTTGTTGCCAATGTTGTTGGCCTTGAGCTTTTCCGTTGAGGGATACACCCCCATCAGTGCGCATCCGCCCGGAAGTACATTCTCCGTTACTGGCGTAAGTTCAGGGTGCACAAGGTTCACGCTTCCATTGAAGTCGCTCGGCCTTCCGAAAGCAATGTATTCCCTGCCTACGGCAATCTTTGACTCTATCCACCTGGCTCCCTTGAAGAACACCAGCTCAAGCATTCCAGTGGGATCCTCCATCATTAGTACAAGACGCTGGTTCTTTGGCGTATTGCCCACAGTCTGCATGCTGCGGATGCGACCTCTGACCTGCACGTATGCCATGGAGGGCACCAGATCCCTTATTGCATACACAGTGCTTTTGTCAACATATCTGAAAGGAAAGAAATGAAGCAGATCCGATATGGTTGAAATGTCCAGCTCTTTTTTCAGAATCTCGGCTCTTTTGGGACCCACACCGCTCAAATATTGTATTTCTGTCTGTAGTACGTTCTGCATCCTCTCAATTTTTTCCACTGCGATGGCAAATTTAATAAATCACAGAAAATTTTACTAACTTGCAAAGTTTTATTTTTATTTGGAAAAATGTCGGAAAACAATAAACTCAGAATAGGAATCACACAGGGCGATACCAACGGAATAGGCTATGAGGTGATAATCAAATGCCTCTCGGATGCCAGGCTTCTTGATATGTGCACTCCTGTAATCTACGGGAGTTCAAAATCTTTCGGATTCTACAGGAAACTCATTGCCGAGACCGAGAACATAGTCACAAATGTAATTGCCACAGCCAAAGAGGCTCACCCTAAAAGGGTTAATATAGTGAACTGCGTGCCTGACATGCAGATTGAACCGGGCCAGCTAACGCACGATGGTTCGAAATCGGCTATTGCCGCACTGGAAAAGGCGGTTGAGGAGATGAAAGCCGGATATATAGACGTTCTTGTCACCGCTCCTTTCAACAAGAGGGCGGTCAACCAGGAGACTTTCCATTTTCCGGGCCATACCGAATATCTGGTGAATGAATTCGGACAGAAGGAAGGCGTAATGTTTCTTTGTGCCGACAAGATGAGGGTGGGAGTGGCCACCAATCATCTGCCAATAGCAAAGGTTCCGGGGGCATTGAGCGAAGATCTGATTCTTAGCAAGCTGCGCATCATCAACGAATCACTGAAAAGGGATTTCTGCATAGTGAAACCAAAGATTGCAGTACTTGGATTGAACCCGCATGCGGGCGACCGCGGATTCCTCGGCTCAGAGGAAGCAAATATCATTTCACCGGCAATAGAGAAAGCGGGGCGGGAGGGCATACTTGCATTCGGACCATATCCGCCTGACGGTTTCTTTAGCATAAACATGCAGTACAAGTTCGATGCTGTCTTTGCAATGTACCACGACCAGGGGCTCATTCCTTTCAAGTCGATTGCCTTTGACGCAGGAGTGAACTTCACCGCCGGTCTTCCGATTGTAAGAACCAGCCCTGACCATGGAACAGCCTTTGATCTTGCCGGCAAGAACAAGGCCAATCCTCAGTCAATGATGAGCGCCATATATATGGCAATGGACATATACCGCAATAGGATCAGATACGACAGGATGCACGCCAACCCCATGCCTGTGAAGGAATTCGAGGCGCCAAGGGAGAAAGGCCCTAAAAACATTGCCTGAGGCGTGAATCAGGACAGGACAATATTCATATACAGCGATGGCTCAAGCCGCGGCAATCCCGGCCCGGGAGGCTACGGGGTCATATTGCAGTACGGACCTCACGTCAAGGAGATGTCCGCCGGCTATGCGCTTACCACCAACAACAGAATGGAGCTGCTTGGAGTGATAGTTGGTCTTGAGACCTTGAAATATACAGGCTGCAATGTCCGTATAGTCTCAGACTCGAAATATGTGGTTGACGCAGTGAACAAAGGCTGGCTTTTCTCCTGGGAGAAGAAGAATTTCGCAAAACAGAAGAATCCGGATCTCTGGAAGAGATTCCTTGAAGTATATAGAAAGCACAATGTGGCTTTCACTTGGATAAAAGGGCATAACAATCATCCGCAGAACGAGCGATGTGACCATATGGCGGTTGCCGCAGCGCTTGATTCCACTTCATTGCTGGAAGACAGCTGGTATGTTTGTAACGCCCTTGAAACAGATGCACAATAATGGACACAAAACAATTTTTCGACAGGGATAATCTCAGATTTGCAGTTATAGGAAGCGGAAGCTGGGCTACCGCTCTTGTTACTCTGCTTCTGAATCATAATGAGAAGGTTGGCTGGTACATACGTAACAGCAAGACCATAGAAAGGATAAGGGAGGAGGAAAGGAATCCCAAATATCTGCGCTCGGTATATCTCGACCCTTCAAGGCTGCTCATGAGCAGTGATGTGAACGAGGTGGTTGAGAATGCGGACGTGCTGGTTTTCTGTACACCTTCCGCATATTTCCTTGGCATTGCCAACCGGATTGAATCATCTCTTGAGGACAAGTTTCTGATTTCCGCCATAAAAGGTTTCGTGGGCGAAAAGAATCAGACAATTGCTGAATATTTTCATTTTGAAAGAAACATACCTTTTGACATTATCGGTATAATTAGCGGGCCTTCACATGCGGAGGAGGTTGCCATGCACAAACTCTCGTATCTGACTCTCTCCAGCAAGCATGTTGAGAATGCGAGGGCTCTTTGTGACATTTTCGGGTGCAGCTATATAAAGACCAAGCCGGGAACTGACATATACGGAGTGGAATATACGGCAGCTCTCAAGAATATTTACGCCATCGCCAGTGGAATGTGCCATTCCCTGGGCTATGGAGACAACTTCATGGCTGTTCTGATGACCAACGCCTACCATGAAATAGCCGAGTTCCTCAACGCCACGCACCCCGATGCATCAAGGGTGCTTACAACTTCGGCATATCTGGGAGACCTGCTTGTAACAGGATATTCCCAGTTCAGCAGGAACAGGACCTTCGGAAGCATGGTTGGCAAGGGATATTCCGTAAAAAGCATTCAGGCGGAGATGAATATGGTTGCCGAAGGCTACTATGCAAGCCGCTGCATAAACGAGATAAACAAGGAATTCAGGGTTGACATGCCTATTGCAGAGGCTGTTTATCAGATATTGTATGAAGAGCGTTACGCTCCTTATATCATAAAGCAGCTTACCGAAAAGCTCTGGTAAACTATCTGACTTCCTCAACTTCGTTTCCTACATACCAGATGTAACCTTTCACATTGGTGCAGCCCATCTGCTCCAGCAGTTTCATATAAGCTTTCACCTGCCTGCGGTATTTGAATATGGAATTGCCAGCCTTTCCGAACTTGTAGTCAATGACAGTTGCATCCGTTCCGCCGTTCTCATTCTTGCGGAGAATCATTCTGTCGGGGCGGCAAAGTTCACCATCGGGGCTCGTTATGCCTGTTTCATTGAGAATCCTGGTTCCGGCCGCATGCTCAGCCCTGTTCCAGAACCAGCCGTAAAGGCGTACCTGATTGGTGTAATCCCTTATCCTTTCACGCAGCTCGGAATCTTCAATGCTTTCAACGTCTTCAATGTACTGAACCCTTGCAAAGGCATCGTGGAGGAGAATACCCTTGTCCCTTATTGAAAGTTCATTGTCATTTATGTACGAGTCTGTGAGGGCGGTTACCGTCCTGGACGGGTCCGGAGTCCGGTCAAAGGCTTTCTCAAGTTTCAGGCTCATGCTTGCGTTCTTTTTCTCGCTTTCCATAGGACCGCAGAGCTCTCCGTACGAATAGCTCTTTATTGAACGTTGCGTATCTTCAAGATAACTGAACCCTGACTTGAGCCCGCAAGGGTCGTTCAGACTCCGGGTGTTCTGAAGGAATGAGAGAAGAATGTCCTTGCTGTCTTCCTTTGCCAGGACATAAAGTGCACTTTTCGCCCTTGTGAATGCCACGTATGCAATGTTTATGTTGTCAACCAATGATTCGGCACATTCGTTCAGGTAATCATCCTTGAAGAGTGACTGCTTGAGTGCCTTGCCGGGTCTGACATTCATAGGCAGGTCATAATCGAATGTGGAATTAGCACTGGAACTCCACAGATCCTTGCCGGAGGAAGCGGGCTTGAATTCAAAATACGGAATTATAACAGCCTCGAATTCCAGACCTTTGGATTTGTGGATGGTAAGGATGTTCACCGCATTCCTGTCAGATGCTGAGGATATTTTCTGAGCGTTTCCTGAATCGTTCCACCATTTGAGGAATGCCGGAAGCGATGCGCCGTTGCTGCGGCTGTATTCCAGGATGCTGTCAAGCAGCGAGCAGAGGAACTGTGAATTGTCCCCGGCCTTGTCCTTGAGTTTCTCCCTTATTATTGTTTCCGCCATCTGGTAAAGTGAAAGGGATGAGTAACGTTCCATTTCCTTCTCACTGAGAAGATGGCTTCCCTCAATGCCTGAGAGCAGTCTGTGGGCCTGGCGGCAGATGTCATTCGAATGGTCTATCTCTTTCAGATAGTCAATGACCGAGCTTACCGCACCGTTGCTTCCAAGCGTAAGCGTGTCAACCGTGGCAACGCTCATTCCTTCCTGCATCAGTCTTGAGGCTATTTCCTCGCCCTGAGCATTAGTTCTGGTGAGAATGCCTATCTGTGATGGAAGATATCCGTGAGCACAGAGAAACTTCACTTTTTCAACAAGTGTTTCAAGCACGGGGCAGTATGAGACTTCAACATAGCCCTTCTCTTTCCTGTTGTTGAGCCTATTACTCAATTTCTGAGTGCAGTCAGAATAAAGAGACTCTATGTCTATTATGTTGCCTGAATCCTCATTGCCAATATTGGCGGCAAAATATTCATAGAACTCATTGTTGAATGCAATGATGTTGCCCAGGGTTCTGAAATTGTTCTCAAGCGTTTCATCCTTGCTGTGCATTCCGAACAGATCCCGGACTTCCTGTCCGAGAATCTTCCAGTTCGAATTCCTCCAGCGGTATATGCTTTGCTTGACATCTCCTACTATAAGGTTGGAGTTGCCGTTTGAAAGGCTTTCGTGCAGCAATGGAACAAAGTTCCTCCATTGCAGGTTGGATGTGTCCTGGAATTCGTCAAGAAGGAAGTGCTTGAGATATGTACCAACCCTTTCATAAATGAACGGGGTCTGTTCACCGTCAATGATGGCGTTCAGCAGCTTGGTTGATTCCGGCAGAAGGATTATGTTCTTTTCAACGCAGCATTCCGTCATATAGTTCCTTACCATTCCAAGGAGGCCCCAGACATACACATTGTTCTCCAGCATTGAGGCAGTATTGTAAATGGCGTAACCGTTTCTGTAAAGAGCAATTATCTCCTTTACGTTACGCATCAGACCGGCATCCGCTATCGCAGTGAAATCCTTTCCCTTGACGCCCCATGCACCGATATTGTCCTCCAGTTTCAGAAATGAATCGCTCATTGGCGGCATGCTGTGTCTGGTTCCTGCATTGATTATCTTGTCATAGAGCTTGAACGGGCTGGCTGAACCCCCTTTGAAAGATGCTGTGGTCAGATTGAAACTGCCCATAAGCTCCAGTCCCTGCTTTGCCAGTTCAAGCGCCCTTTCATTGAACTCCTTCCTGCACTGCCTGAACTTTTTCTGCAGATTCTCTATCATGGCCATTCTCTGAGCAGGAGTCTCATCAGCATTCGAATCCAGTGAGAAGTTTTCGGAAAGAAGAACTGTAGCCGTCTTTGCTATTTCATCCTTTACCCTCCAGCCCTTTCCGTTATCTATTCTGTCAAGTGAATACTTGACCAGCCAGTCCAGAAGCGTACTGTTGCTTTCATCTTCAAGTGAGGCGTACATTCTGTCAACGGCGGCCTCTATCACGCTGTCGTTGTCCAGTTCAATGTTGTAGCTGTACTGGTGACCGAATTCCTTGGCAAAGGTTCTCATTATACCCTGAAAGAACTTGTCTATTGTACTCACGTTGAAAGATGAATAGTCATTGAGTATCCTTACCAGAATTGTCCTCGAACGTTTTGTAAGCGCCTCCTGCGGATTTTTTTCACAGGCTATTGCCGGCAGCTGGATGAATTCATTGAAATAAGCGGATCTGCTGCAGTCGCTTGCCAGGATGTGAAGTTCCTTGATTATCCTTTCCTTCATCTCCTCCGTGGCCTTGTTTGTGAAGGTAACGGCCAGAGTATGCCTGTATTCATCCTCTGGATTCTCAAGGAGCATTCTTATGTATTCCTTGGTTAGAGTGAATGTCTTACCGCTTCCTGCGGAAGCCTTGTATATTCTAAGTTTCTGAGTACTGCTCATAGTCTATCTTTTGCAAATTGATTTGAACGGACACCATCCGCAGATCTTCGCCCCCTGTGGCGCCTGTGTGAAAGGAATTTCAGGATTGAAAATGCTAGCCAGCGTTTCAGAGATCTTTGTCTTGAAATCGTTGATTTCCTCCTTGCTGACATAGCGTGTCTTAACGCCGTCCTCGCTCAGCTTCCCAACCTGGTAAACTGACACGTTGACATCACCATCAATCTCTTCCTCCAACTGCATTATCATTGCATAGAAATACAGCTGGAACCAGGTCTTGTATTTGAATTCCTCTCCCGGAGCTGGGAAGAGGCTGAACGGAAGACTGCTGGCGTCATTTTTGTCAATGTCCTCCACGTTGCCAGTCTTGTAGTCTGAAATCCTGAGCATCCGGTGAACAATGTCGGCCCTGTCTATGTATGCTATCAGGTTCACCCCTTCAAATTCCGGCAGCCATTTCTTTTCGCTGTATCTGTATCTGAAAGGAGCGAATGATTTGTCACGCTCAAGTGTGAGTTCAAGATATTTGAGAAGAACTTTATACACTATTATGTTCTGCCCCCTGATATGTCCCAGATTGTTTTCAGCGAATATTCTTTCCAGGTTCTTCAGAATCAACGGATCTTCCATTCTCAGACTGCGTATAATCTCCTCCAGGTCCTTTTCGCTCACCTGCCTGCCAACGTATGGTTCATAGATTGCCTGCATGGACTGGTGGTACAGATTGCCGAAAGTGTTCGCCGCAATGTCTTCATCTATCTCCTGCTCCTCATTCAGGCCTTCCACGCTGTTGAGGTAGAATTTCAGCGGACATGAAAGATAGGTCTTGAGTGAACTGGCGGATATGTATTTCCCGTTTTCCTTTCTGCAGAATCTTTCCAGTTTCTCCATTATAGCCTGAGTCTTCTCAACCTTTATTTCAGAATTGTCCTTTGAGGACATGATAGGGTTCTGTGTGGTGAATTCGTTGATCTTCACATTGTGGTGATACTTCAGCTGCTTTACAAAACGGCTCACTTCACCGTTCTTCATTCCGTCTGTTCTGGTATCATAAAGCAGCCAGATGTTCTCGCATCTGTAAATGCTTCTGTAGAAATGGTATGCTGCTATTGCATCGGCCTGCTC
>NZ_JBAELF010000026.1:0-3949 GCF_056211015.1 Candidatus Egerieousia sp. | reverse complement strand
ATTTTATGAATATGGACAGGGGTCTGCTGTTCGATATGCTCCTTTCAAGAATTGATTCCCTTGCATCCGGAGGGAGGCTCCCTATAGGATTCGACTATGATACTGTCCTGTTTCTCCTCCGTCAGATAGTGTTTCTGGACCCGACCAAAGGTTGCCGTATAAAAGGTTCTCTCTCGGACTGGAGGGGCCTTCCTGATTCAAAGAGCCTTTTCAAGTCCGAGCCCGGCTGCGGTCTCCCCATCGGCAACCTCACCTCTCAGCTGTTCAGCAACGTGTATCTCAACGTGCTGGACCAGTACGTAAAGAGAAACCTCAGATTCCGTCATTACGGAAGATATGTGGATGACTTTTACATCATAGACTCCTCACGCAACAGGCTTTCCGCGGCAATCCCGCTTGTTGCGGATTTCCTGCACAGCCGGCTGCACCTCAATCTGAATTACCGTAAGGTGAAGATTATTCCGGTGGAGGAGGGAGTCCCGTTTCTCGGAGCGGTGGTTTCTCCCGATGGCAGGCATCTCAATCGAAGAAGCATCCGCAGGATAGAACGCCGCAGAATGGATTCCCTGTGCTGCGAACGGAATCCCTTTGCCCTTGAGGCCATAGTGAATTCATATTCGGGATATCTGGGACACTTCAATGTAAATCTTAGTGTCATCAGCCCACGAGAACCTTGTCTATGTTGCGTGTGGCGGAGCTGAAGTTGATGCCTATGCGGATTATCCGCTGGTCCTCCACGGCAAAGGGCAGGGTGTAGTTCTTGTCTGATATCTGCGCCAGAGCCTCCTCGGCAGTGCCGTTGAGCTTGAATTCAAGGACGTAGCAGAACTTCGGGGTCTTCACCACCATGTCTATGCGGCCCTCGCTGGTGCGGTATTCGGCCTGAGTGTAGAAGCCCATCAGCTTGAAAAGCAGCCAGATTACATTGCGGTAATGGGTTTCCATATTGCGGATTATCTCGTAAGGGGTATCGGCGAAAAGGGAGCGGATACGCTTTATGAACTGCTCCGTGTTGCCGGCTTCCACGTCCCTGACGAAGTTGCCAATCTGGAACGGTGTACGATTCTCTTTCCGGTGTATATAGTTGGGCATCAGATATTTGGTGAAGCCCTCCTCTACTTCGGCGTTGGGAAACCCCAGAGTGTATGTCTGGAAACGGGAATCAAATCCCTTGATTGTGAGGTATCCGCTCTGATAGATTACAGGTATGGGATTGTTCGAAGTCGAATCGATGCTGTTCAGCTCGTCGGCATCGGCCTTCACGCGCGACATCTCCTCAAGGTCGTAGTCGCGCTCCTGAAGGAGCTGCACGAGATATGTCGGAGTGCCAGTCTCGAACCAGTATGCCTTGAACTCTTTTTGTTTCAGACAATTCAGCAGGCTGAACGGGTTATAGACACCCTCGCCCTTTTGATGGAAATGGTAACCGTCGTACTGTTCTCGAAGTTTCGCCACGGCTTCATCCTTCGTTATATCATTATTCAATGCAAGCTGCCCGATATGACCGTCGAAGTTTGAGAGCATCTCCTTTTCAGTGATGCCGCAGATGTCGCTGTATTCGAGAGACATCGATATGTCTTCAAGATTGTTCAAATCGCTGAACACGCTCACCTTCCCGAACTTGGTCACGCCTGTGAGTAGCGCGAACTTGATGCAGCCGTCCATCGACTTGAGTGCGCCGTAGAAGCCCTTGAGAGTGGTGCGGTAGGCATCCTGAAGCTCCGGGTTGCCAATGGCCTGGAGCATGGGCTTGTCGTACTCGTCCACCAGAATCACCACCTTGCGGCCTGTTTTTTCGAAAGCGCGGGCGATGATGCCCTCGAACCTCGTACCAAGCGTGGTCTCCTTCTCATCTCTGCCATATTCCTTCTCCATATTTGACAGGAAAAGATCGAGTTTCGAAGTCAGCCTTTCCGGACTGTCATACTGTTCGGTATTCAAATCCAGATGCAGCACCGGATGCTCTATCCACTCCTTCTCCAGTCTCTCTATTGCCAGCCCCTCAAAGAGATCCTTCCTGCCGCTGAAGTAGGAATGAATTGTGCTCATCAGCAGGCTCTTCCCGAAACGCCTCGGGCGGGAGAGGAAATAGTAGCATCCGCTGCTCACAAGCCTGTATATGAGCTCGGTCTTGTCAACGTATAAATAATTCCCTTCCCTGAGCTTCTCAAAGTTCTGTATGCCGATTGGCAGATTCTGCAGTGTGTTCCGTGCTTCCATAAGCTACAAAGTTAACTTACAGTTTCCACAAATGCAAGGCTCATCACCTGCTGCGAAGCCGACTATGCCTCCAAATAAGAAGAAGCCGGCCAAAAATTACATTTTGGTCGGCTTCGTATTTTCCAAAAACCTAATTTTAACCTATGAAAAAACTCATTATGCTTTGAAAATTTGCAAAAATCGTGCCAAACTTTCTATTCTTGCACAATATTATTGAAATTTTTATTAATTTTTCAAGGATTCAGCTGCGGCGCAGAGAGCCTCATAGAACTCCTGGCCAAAGCGGGCTATAATAGGTTCCTTAAGGAATTTGTAAACCGGGATTCCAAGCCTTTCCCCTTTTGCAAAAGCGTCCTTGCAGATTTTCCATCTATGTAGATTAAGAGCAAGAGTGCCGCCTCTCATCTGAGCCACCCTTATGGGGTAGAGTCTGCATGAGATAGGTTTTATGAATGAAGCACTGCATCCGCCACTTGACCTTATACCCATTTCAACGGCGCAGAGGCAGTTGCCCATCTCATCAAAACGCGCATAGGCGCATTCGCGGTTATGTATAAGAGGGGTCACAAAATCTCCGTCTCCATCTACAGTGGCAAATCCCTGATTGTTCAGCACAGCCTTCCCCTCAGGGCCAAGAAGTTCTTCATAAAGAGGATAGGCATCTTCCAGGAATGTTTCCTCATCTTCAAGCAGAGGAGCGCCGCTGTCTCCTTCAACGCAGCAGATACCTTTGCATTTTTCGTAATCGCAGGCAAAGCATACTGTGAGTATGTCGGAACTCACTAGAATACCGTCTATGTCAAAGATGAAGTGCTGTGATTTTTCCATTTGCTTCTATGAATTAAGGTCTTCCAGACCGGCAGGCACTATGATTGTTATTGTGCGCTCGTCTTCGTTAACATCCAGAAGCAGATCTTCGTTCACCGGTGTAACAAAACTTCCGGAACCCTTTCTGCTGATTTTCAGGCAAGGATTCATTGGAATGTCAAGAAAATCGGATACAATGCCTATTTCAGCGCCTTTTTCATCAAGTGCGGTGAAACCAACAAGGCCCTGTGATTCGTTTTCTTCAGCAAGTTCCATATAAATCTTTGTGCCTACAAGTTCCTCTGCATATGAAAGGTCATTTACGGTGGTGAACTTCAGGATTGCTCCGTTGCTTCCTCTGAAATTGAGTTTTTCAATATAGAATGGAACAGGAAGATTCTCAAAGTTTATGAACATAGGCAGATTGCAGCCTTCTTCCAGCATGTCAAAAAGTGAATCTGGTGCATCAGTAGTGAACTTCACCAGAATCTCGCCGACTGTACCAAAGGCTTTTGATACCGTGGCAACGCAAACGGCGCCGTGAAGCACGCCATGGTTGGCATCTAAGGTCTTTGCTGTTCTGTTCTTTTTGGTTCTTGCCATTGGTGTCAATATCTTTTGGTGCTGCCAAAGCTCTGCCAGCACTTGGCAAAAGTATGTAAATATTCATTGAATGCCAAAGATTTTTCTGCTACAATTTTCGGAGAACGGGTTGTCTTCTCAAGCGAATTTCACGTAAATCTGTAGCGGAAGATTCACATTATTGGCGTAACAATTCGCATTATGTGAGGAGTTTTATTAACTTTGTGTGTGCTCAACTGAAAAATACAATGTCGAAGAAACAATTGAATAGACTCAAGGTCGTTCTGGCCGAGAAGAACAAGACAGGAATCTGGCTGGCCCAGCAACTGGGGAAAGACCG
>NZ_JBAELF010000025.1:0-8277 GCF_056211015.1 Candidatus Egerieousia sp. | reverse complement strand
CCACAATCATTGCAAGCAGACCCCTCATTTTGGGCAGTCTGCCTGCACACATATGCCTTGTACCGCATTCCAGCCGCATCTACCGCAAGCAGCTTTGGCAGGAAAACGTGGTGTTCCAGGAAACATCGTCTGACTGCGGGGCTACCGGCTGCAAAGAGAAAATTTCCTTTCCGGGGAAATTTTCTTTTGCAGTCTGGGTACCCCGCCACATTCGAGAATCTTAAACCGAAATTCACCTGGAACGCAAGTATGCCCTACACCACACTCTGGCAATGGTAAGCGTGCCAGGTGATTTTCGGTTTAACCATGTCAACTACCACCAACCTCGTTTTGCTAAAACCCGGGTGTGAACAGCTCTGTTTTACACCCGGCACATCAGTTTTGCTATAAATCGAGCAGGGAAAAGTTTCAAGAACCTGCTTCAGGGAACAGTTCCACGAACCTGTTAAGTGACTTGTCATCAATAATAAGGCATTTTGTCATTTAAACCCCATATTTCGTCAAATATGTTGAAACCTGTATTGCATTGCCGGGTTAATGGAGTAACTTTGTGTGCAGGAAAGCCTTATGGCAAATGCGAATGAAAGCGCAAGCGTCCGGTAACGGAAATACAAACAGCAAACAGCAATCAAACAGCAAAGACAGACTATATGGAAACTACGGAATTGAAATCAGGCTCAATGCTTCAGGACGGCAAATACAGGATACTCCGCACACTGGGACAAGGAGGATTCGGTATAACCTACGAGGCGGAGCAGGTGAGCCTCGGGAGAAAGGTTGCCATCAAGGAGTTCTTCATGAAGGAGCACTGCAACAGGGATGCAGACACCTCCCACGTTAGCGTTCCCTCCACCGGCAGCAAGGAGCTGGTGGGCAGGTTCAGGGAGAAGTTCATCAAGGAGGCGAGGATGATAGCCGGCTTCAACCATCCCAACATAGTGAAGATATATGATGTGTTCGAGGAGCACGGCACGGCGTACTATGTCATGGAATACCTCGAGGGCAAGTCCCTCCACACATTGGTACAGGAGAAAGGCCGCCTGGGTGAGGACGCCGCCAGAGGATACACAGGCGAGCTTGCGCAGGCCCTGGGATACATACACGGGAAGGGGATACTTCATCTTGACGTGAAGCCGTCCAACGTCATGCTGGGCAACGATGGTCACGCCGTTCTCATAGACTTCGGGATAAGCAAGCACATAGACAGCAACGGCCATCTGACCAGCAGCACACCGCTGGGGATGAGCAGGTACTATGCACCTCTCGAGCAGATAGCGCAGGAGGATGGAAGCACGTATTCGGCGGCCACTGACATATACTCTCTCGGAGCCACGCTGTATTATCTTCTCACCGGAAAGCACCCGCTGGAGTCGTCCGCCCTTCTCAAGGGCCTTCCCACCGGAGATCTGGAAGCGGCGGGAGTGAGCGGCAGCACCATAGGCGCCATAAGGGAGGCCATGCGCATTGCAAAGGAGGACCGACCGCAAAGCGTAACGGAGTTCATGAACCTTCTCAGCCGGACAGGGGACAATGACGGCGGAGACGAAACGCTCACTCACGGCACCTTGAGGATAATATGGAGACCAACCGGAGCGAAAGTTATAATAGACGGCAGGCAGACAGGCGGTGCTGAAAGTCCACTGGAGATAAAGCTTGAGCCGGGTACACACAGCGTGAGAATAGAGAAGGGCGGATATGCTGCCATTGAGCGCAGCGTCACCATAAAAGCCGGCCAGACAGTGGAGGTCAGGGCCGAACTTGAAAGAATCAAGCCTGCAGCAGGCTGGCTTGGAATTGCCGCCGGCATTGCCGCCGCGGCACTCGTTGCCCTGCTCTTGATATTGAAGCCTTGGGAGAGACCAAATCCGGATGAGGGAGACATAATCCTTTCCGATACCACCCTTGTTGCCGTTAATTCAACGCAGGCGCAGCCCGTAACAGCCATCTCAAGGCCGGAAATGCCTCTTTCCCCTGAGCTTCCCGAAATTCAGGAGAAAAAGGGCAGCGTTAAGGTAAGCAGTTCCCCTAACGGAGCACAGATATGGCTTGACGGAAAGAATACGGGATTGGAGACTCCGGAGATATTGGAGGACGTTGAAGCCGGCAGTCACAACATAACCTTGAAGAAGGAAGGCTATGACAACGCTGGAAGAAGCGTTACCGTACAGGAGGGGAAGAGGGTTTCCGTTGAGCTTTCACTTAAGGAAAAAGCAAAGGAAAAAGGCAGCGTAAAGATAAACAGCACGCCAAAGGGGGCGCAGATATGGATAGACGGAAGGAACACGGGCAGGAGCACGGACGACCTTCTGGAGGGACTGGAAGTCGGGAGCCACAGCCTGCGGCTAGTTCTTGATGGTTACGAGCCGTACACGGCCAGTCTTGAGATCAAGGCGGGCCGTCAGGACAGGAGCTATGTCCTGAAGGAGAAGCCTGCACCGGCCAAACCTGTGGTTCAGGCCAGTTCGAACAGGATCAACGGCCACGAGTATGTTGATCTGGGCTTGAGCGTGAAATGGGCCACCTGCAACGTAGGCGCCAGCAGTCCGGAGGGTTACGGCAGCTACTTTGCCTGGGGCGAGACGAGCCCCAAGAGCGAATACACGTGGGCGAACCTGAAATACTGCAATGACAATACTGGAGACAGCTTCTCCAAGTACAATCAGAATCAGGGCGGCACAAGGGACAACAGGACAAGGCTTGAGTTAAGTGACGATGCAGCAAGGGTGAACTGGGGTGGCAGCTGGCGTATGCCTACACTTGACGAGATAAAAGAACTCAAGGAGCAGTGCAGCTGGCAGTGGACCACTGTGAACGGCCACAGCGGTTACAGGGTCACCAGCAAGCGCAACGGCAGGAGCATCTTCCTCCCGGCTGCTGGTTGTCGCTATGGCGGCAGTTCCAACAGTGTTGGGTCATGCGGCTACTACTGGTCTTCGTCACTCCTCACAAGCTACTCCGACAATGCTTACCGCTTGTACTTCAATTGTAGCGATGTTGACTGGAACCTCATCTACAGGAGAAATGGCCAATCAGTGCGGGCTGTCTCAGAATAATGCCGCTAAGGGACGCAAGTCCCAAAGCGGCAAGCCCGGCGCCTGTCGCGGGGCGGTTTGGTCTTCGCCGTCCTTTCGGGCGGCGCATTCCGCCGGGCCTCCACAGAGGCATGGCGGAAAAATTTTTTTAGAAAAATTAATTTCTTATGACAAAGAAACAGATATTGGAATTTGAACACGCAAATCAAGGGAATGTAATCCGTTTGCACAAGGAAGGCACTTTTTATAAGGCTTATGAAATCAGTGCATTTTTATTGGTCAACTTTGTCAACCGGTTCAAAGTTTCCTGTCATTACTTCAAAGTGGTGGATGATTATATAGTTTCTGTTGGTTTTCCTATAGGCTCTCTTTCAAAATGGTGTGGCGGTTATAAGATGAATTGTGGCGAGGATTTCAACGATGTATTTCTTGAAATCAGCGCAGATGACATAAAAACACGTTTTACTGAATGGAAAACAAGGCTGGTTGAGAGTTCAAAGAAATCTTACGAGAGTTCATTCCAATATTTGCCAGTTTATGGTCTGGCATATAGAACAACAATGGAACTTACTCAAATGTGTTCCAATCTGAAAAGGACTTATCGCTATTCTTTGGGAGAAGATTTAAGAAAAGCCGCAATGGAAATGTTGCTTGACATCAGGCTTGCGGCCTCAAGTGTAGATAAACGCAACCTTGTGCACATTTCAAGAATAGAATTGATGCGCATGAATATGTCATTGAGAATGCTTGCCGATTTGAAAGAGCTCAAGGATTCCAGATATGTTTATTTTATGGAAATGCTTGATTCTATATCAGGACAATTGGCTTTATGGGAGAAAAGCTTGCTTGGAGAATCTCCTGCCGGAATGCCAATGCAATAGACTACATTAGCAGTGAGCAGGGTAAATTCAATACAAATGCAGTCTGTCTTTCTGTCTGATACGGCAGGGGGAAAACGTGGCTGTGGCAACGAACAACATGCCCTGGATCAGATGACTGCCATTATTCACGCACCGGCTGCTGGTTATCGCAATGGCGGCAGTTCCAACAATGTTGGGTCAAACGGCAACTACTGGTCTTCGTCACTCAACACAAGCAACTCCAACAATGCTTACAACTTGAACTTCAATAGTAGCAATGTTGACTGGAACAACAACAACAGGAGAAATGGCCAATCAGTGCGGGCTGTCTCAGAATTTACCAGAGTAAAAGCTTTTCTTCCTTTTTCTTTGTCAAGGCACAAACTGGCTGTTGATTTGTACAGGGCATATAAAGATGCCAGACGGCATAAGCGGTACAAATTGTATCAGCTGAAGTATGAACTGAATTATGAAAGGAAGATAATTTCTTTGAGAGATTCGCTTTTTGATTTCAACTATAATCCTGGCAGATCGGAATGTTTCATCATTCACGAGCCAAAAATGCGCGAAGTGTTTGCAGCTCCTTTTCAAGACAGGATAGTGCACCATTTGCTTTACAATTATGTATATAGATATTTTGTGAAGCATTTCATAACAGACAGCTACAGTTGTATTAAGGGAAGAGGAACACATTACGGGATAGAACGATTGGATGAATTCATCAAGAGCCAGTCCAACAATTATTCAAGAGCTTGCTTTGTGCTTAAACTTGACATATCAGGTTATTTCATGCGGATTAATCGTCAGAAGCTTTTGGAACTTTGTAAGGAATTATGCTTTCAAATACAAGAATCATATGGAACCCTTGTGAATTTTCTAGTTGAAACAATAGTTTTGAACAATCCTGTCAAGAACTGCATACGAGTTGGTGCGCTATCCGAATGGAGAAAACTGCCGAAGAATAAAAGTCTTTTTTGCAGCCCTTTGGGATGTGGTTTGCCAATAGGCAATCTGACTTCGCAGCTTTTCAGCAATGTTTATTTGGACAAGCTTGACAAGTATTGTACACAAGTTCTTGGATGCAGATATTACGGAAGATATGTTGATGACTTTTTCATTGTTGCTGCTACAAAATCGGAGTTACGGAGTCTTATCAAACCAATATCCGATTTTCTTGAAAAAGAGTTGGAACTTGAACTTAACAATGACAAAATACAGATATATTCAATTTATAGGGGCGTGCCTTTTCTTGGGGCATATATTAAACCATATAGAGTATACACTGAAAATGGATCTCTCAAACGTATGAAACAAAAGATTGCCGCTCTCAATATGAGCACTCCTGATTCAATCTGGAGGTCTATGAATTCATTTCTCGGAATACTGTCTCATTCCCGTTCGTATAACTTACGGAAGGAATGTCTTGTTCCGCTTGTGCCTTCTGCCTATTGGAGCGGATATTTCGGCAAATCTTTTCTTACATATAAATTGTGGTAATCAGGAGTTTTCAGCATTTCGTCAAGTAAACAGGGGGTTTTGTGTAATAAGCCGTGAAATGTTTGGAATGGTGTTGGCGGCATACTAAATTTGTACAAGAAAGAAAAAACAAATAACAGAGTATTAATCTTTTAAAAAAACAGAAGCCATGAAAAACGATTATTCAAAACAGACAGGCAAAAGCGCCGTTAACGCAAATGTTAATGATGAAGAGACCGTATTCGGAGAGGAAAGGAATGCTGAAGGCAGAGTTAAAACGAATGTTGAAAAGCCAAAGAGCAATTCAAATGTAAAGAAAGCTGTCATTGGTGCAGCGGCTGGAGCAGCCGTTGGAATAGGTGGCACGGTTCTTGGAAGCGAATTGTATGCTCAGGACAATGAGGCTGAGGAAAATCAGGAGAATCAGGAGAATCTGGAAAATCAGAATCAGGTTCAGTCTGAAGAGCAGGATATGACTTTTGATGAGGCATTTGCACAGGCACGCGCTCAGATGGGGCCAGGACAGGTATTCGAGTGGCACGGCAACAGATACACCACGGACTATCAGGAGGAACTCAACGCTCAGGAAAATGCAGATGTAACTGCAGAGGAGAATGTTCAGGAGACTGCAGAAGTGGAAGATAACGTAGATGTTATTGCAGAAACTGAAGAGAATGCTGAAGTTTCACAGCAGGAAGATGTTCAGGAGACTTTAGAGGAGAATGTGGAGGAACCAGTAGCAGAGCCATTGGAGGAATCATTGGAAGAGCCAGTAGAAGAACCAGTAGAAGTGCCGGTAGCAGAGGAACCGACTGAGGAGCCTTCAGAGGAACCAGCAGCAGAGCCAGTAGAGGAACCAGCAGAAGAACCAGCAGAAGAACCAGTAGCAGAACCTGCAGAGGAACCTATAGACGAGCCGGTAGCAGCTGAGCCGACTGAGGAGCCAGCTGAAGAACCAGTAGCAGAGCCGGTAGCTGAACCTGCCGAGGAGCCGGTAGCGGATCCTGACATAGAGATTGTTCCAGAGCCGGATGAGCCTGACATTGCCGCCAGCGAGCCGTATGAACCCGATGCAGATTATACCAACGACGCTGTACTCTGATGCAAGGCAGTTCAAACAATGGAATGATTATATTGTTTTGTCTATATTAACTTGAATTATGAAGATAAAGATCAAATGTCCGGAATGCGGTGCTGTTCTCAATATTGAGGACAGCCCGGACAATTCAGGCAAGAAAGTGAAATGTCCTGTATGCAAGACCGTGAACATATACGGGAATTTCAAGAGAGTTGGTACCCCGGTTGATGGGTCAAAGGCCAAGGATGAGGACTGCAGCACCAGCATTGCGGTAAACAGGCAGGCTGTGGTCATGAAACTCGTTGACCAGGACACAGGCATACAGTACAGGCTTCACGAAGGATTGAACAAGGTTGGGAGAATGACAGTCACAACACCTCCCAAGGCCGATATTGCCATAACCAGGGGCGAGGGCTGCGAGGACATGGGCTTCAGCCGCGAGCACATGATAATAGATGTCAAGTCCATGAAAGACGGCCTCATGCACGCCTTCATAAGCAATGACAGGAACAAGAACAGGACCTATGTGAACGGAGAGGAGCTTGCGGATGGCAACGCACTGGGACTGAACAACGGCGACCTGATCAAATCGTCCGCAACAGTGCTCCGGTTCGTGGCGGAGAGCAGTGATTCCGCACGCTCTCATGACAGCACAGAACTATAAACGGATAACAGGAATTACATGAGAACAGCAATAAAAGCTTATTCCATCCATGAACTTGGCCAGAGGTCCAATCAGGAGGACTGCATCTGGCCGGAGGGCTCCAGCCCGGAAGGGGATCTCTTCATACTTTGCGATGGTATGGGAGGCCATGAAAAGGGCGAGGTTGCTTCCAGAACCGTGTGTGAGGCCATGTCATCATACATAGGCTCACATACTGTAGAGGACGGATATTTCACTGAGGACATGTTCAAGGCTGCCTTGTCCTATGCGCTTGATGAGCTTGACAAACTGGACGATGGTGCGGAGAAGAAGATGGGTACCACAATGACCTTTCTCAAGTTCCACAGGGGAGGCTGCCTTGCGGCTCACATAGGCGACAGCAGAATATATCACATACGTCCTGCCGACAGGCGGTCCGAGAGCGGAGGCATACTTTTCAGAACCAGGGACCACTCTCTTGTGAACGATCTTGTGGAGCTGGGCTACCTTACACCTGAGCAAGCACTTACAGACCGCAGGAAGAACATAATAACCAGAGCCATTCAGCCGAATCTGGAAAGAAGGCCTGAGGCTGATATCGAGCAGATAAGCGACATAAAGTCCGGTGACTGGTTCTACATCTGCAGCGACGGCATGCTTGAGCAGGCCGAGGACAAGGAGATTGTGAACATTCTTTCCATGCGCAGGAAGGACAGCCAGAAGGTGGGCATCTTCCGCACGCTTACGGAAAACAACAATGACAATCATTCAGCCTTTCTCATACACGTTACCGGAGTACAGAAGGAGGAGTCGGACACTCCTGTTATGGAGACAACCGATGCTGGTGACAAGGAGCGCAAAGGGCAGGCTGCCATCCGGGAATCACCATCGCTGTTGAAGGTGATGATATTGGCAATGGCCTGTATTGTTTTTATAGGGATAAGTCTTTACCTGTGTAAGAAATTCAGTATATTTTGATAATGGCTTCAGCGGCATTCTGCCACTTGCCTGAACACAGGGTTTCACGCATGACCCGTTACCTTGCTGTTTTCCAGCTGGTTATGGTGTGCTTTGCGCAAGTGAAGCGTACGCCTACCTTGACCTTAGGTCTTGGGTCTGCCATGTATGGGGCGTCGTAGAGGTTCTTCTCTATCTGGGCAAGGGCCGAGCTGGCGGTGCCCCTCATCT
>NZ_JBAELF010000024.1:0-15955 GCF_056211015.1 Candidatus Egerieousia sp. | reverse complement strand
GTTATCCGTATTCGATAATTGAACTCAATGCGATGGTGGAACAATTCAGAGGACGTCAGGAAAAACGCGTTCAGGATTATAGATTGAAAATACATACCAACGATGAAAAAAAATCCACCAAGACCGACTGGTGGGACATACCTTTAACGGTATGTTCCTGCGCTTCCTTGGTGGCACCGTTTATTGCTGCTAATGGAAGGAACTGTTCAGCATTGAAACAACCTCATCCTGTTTTGGCTAATGCTTATAACAACATTGTTGATAATACCGGTACGAAGATAGGCTCAATACCTATGGGACAAAAGCCAAACACAATCATAAGAACGGCACTTCAATTATCTGGTAAAGATTCGTTTGAGGCCGGAAGATGTGCAGAACAGCATGCGGCAAATCGATTATTGAATGATTCTGGAACAATAACCGATATTTCTCAAATCATTTTCAGTATTGCTCTTGATTCACGTTATCCTATTTCAAAACCATATTGCGGGACATGCAAGAGTGTATTTCCTAAACTCAGATAAATTACACAATGGACAAGTATTCGAACAAATATATGGAGACCCATTGCATTGATTTATTCTTTGTATGGGGAGTATTTCCTATTCATGTGCTTACTGCCGGCAGTATTATACCAGATGCCCTAAATGATATTTTGCTCAATCGTACAATACAGGAGAAAACAGCACATAATGGAAACAATGCTGTTCCGATTTCGGTTTCTATAGATAATAGTTATATCCAGTCAGTTATTGGCCAACAAAGCGAAATTCAAGAGAATATCAGGCATACAGAGCAATATAGTGATTCAAACATAGTGTTCCCCATACCAAGCGTGGAACAGATTACTCACCATTTCCGCTTTTATGCGAATCAAGGCTTTTATTCATATGATTGCGAATCCATAAATGACGATGGGTCTGCAAATTACAGGCTTATAGCGTGGCCGGAAGATGCCAAGCAGATTGATTTTGACCTTCCATCGTATACACCACCAGGGTTTGGCGATAGTATCAGCAATATAATGCCTCCTAAAAGCATAATGATGTAAACAAATTTATTCTAGCACATGACTGAAAATCCCGGCCGTGTGGTTACAAACGGCTGGGATTTTCAGTTTGACAACAGGACCCCGAAGGAGTCCAGCATGCGGAGAATCCAGCGGTTCATGGCACAGACAGTCCTGAATATGGACATCGTTGCCAAAGTGGTGATGAAATTCCTGCCCGAGAAGGGACCATACGTTTTGTCGATGGACAGGACCAACTGGAAGTTCGGTGAAGAGAACATAAACGCTCTCGTCATCGGCATCACATACAAGAAGGTCGCATTCCCCATATTGTTCAAGCTGCTGGACAAGAGGGGCAACTCCAACTGTGAAGAGAGGATTGAAATCATGCAGCGGTTCATACGTCTATTCGGTCGTGAGAGCATAGCGTGTCTTGTTGCAGATAGGGAGTTCATAGGTGAGGAATGGGTGAAATGGCTCAATGACTGGGGCATTGAGTACCATCTTCGCGTCAAGGAGAACTTCTGGATTGAAGATCCGAGGACGGGAGAGGAGAAGCGTGTCAAGAGCATGTTCATACACCTCAAGGACAAGCAGGAACTTGTTCTTCATCGCATATACCGCATCAAGGGCCAGCTGTGCTACCTTTCCGGAGCGAGGCTCAAGAACTCGGACGGAGTCCCCGAACTGCAGATACTCATATCCTTCAGCAGGCCCGACCTTGCTCTTTCCCGATATAAGGAAAGATGGCAGATCGAGTCGTGCTTTCGCGGGATGAAGTCCAGCGGCTTCAATATTGAGGATACTCATCTGGTGCATCTGGAACGTGTTGAACAACTCTTCGGGGTTATGATTATCTCTTTTACCTGGGCCTACCTCGTTGGCATCAAAAAAGACATCGAGGTCAAGGCCATCCGCATACTAAAGACTGGGAACAGAGCCATCAGCGTGATGAAGTACGGGCTTGAGCATATAGCCAGCGTGCTTCTAAACCCTCTCAGGCCCCAGCCATTCGATATTTTTAAAATTTTGTCATGTGCTTAAGGGAAAATGGTATATATTTGTCGGTTAATGAGCATTTTCGGCACATATAATTCCGGTGTTCTCTCCCTAATCTTGCGGGGGGGGCATAAGTGCCTATCAATCAATAGTTTATACAATTGTTACGGCGGTTCTGGCTTTCAGAACCGCGGCTTCACCGTGTCCGGACGGTTTCTCCCGTTCCTGTGTAACCGGCGTTTTTTCTCCATCGAATTTTATCAAATTTTTTACAAACCAATAATTTTTAAGAAAAAATGAAAGAAATCAAAAACAATTTACAGCAGGAGCGACAGAAGTACGTCCCTGCGAGCGTGGAAGTGATTGAGGTCACTTCGCAGAGAGAAATTCTTTCGGCAAGCACTCCGAACGGAACTTCTCCCTATGAACGCGAAACCTGGTAGGCAAAAGTTGAAAAAATCAAACACTTAATTAAGAAAAAGATGAAAAAGACGATAATACTTGCATCGGTTGCAGTCGCAGCCATCTTCGCGTTCTCTTCCTGCCAGAAGGAGGACCTTGAAAACACATCCAAGAGCGGTGTCCGCATCATTACCGCTGAATTCGAAAATACCGCAACCAAGACGACGCTCAGCACAGGGGACAATGTAACCCCATTGTGGTCAGAAAACGACAAAATCCGCGTCTTTGGTACTAGAGCTAGTGGAAACCAATACGATGACATCACGCTTACAACAGATAATATCATAAACGAAGGAAGGACTATAACGTTCGAAACTGAACTCACCGGTACCCTCTATGCCGTCTATCCCGCATCAGCCACGACTATGACAAGCTGCAGCGGCAGCATTGATTTCACCATTCCTGCCAACCAGGACGGCACCTTTGCCAGCGCCAACATCTGCGTGGCGAAGAGCAGTACGGCTGATGGGACAAACAAGAATAACCTCGTGTTCAGCAATGCCACCTCTATCCTTGAGTTCAGCCAGGGGGAAGGTTCTAGTGACGGTGTATTGCGCGTGGCTGTAACGGCGGCAAACGCCATAGCGGGTAAACTCACGGCAACGTTCGGGGAAGACAACAAAGCCACAATCTCAATAAGCAACCTCAATGGAAAGACTATCTGGACAACGGCCGCCGCTACGGCTCAAACCAAATACTACGTAGCCATCGCCCCCGTTGCAACCGGAGATGGGAATTTTGTATATTATAAGGCTTTGACTGAGGCATCCACACAAAATACCGGAAAAAATCTTGAACGCAATAAAATCTATGGGTTGACAATCCCGACAAGTGGTTATTCAGACAGCTATGTAACCATCGGCAATAAGAAATGGGCCAAATACAACCTCGGTGCCACCACGGTTGCCGGCAGCTACGCAACCTGTTACGGAGATTTGTACGAGTGGGGTTCCGTAAATACGCTCTATGATGGATTCCCTTATACCAGCGCAATAGCAGGTTCTTTCACTTGGAAGACCGGCAAGAGTAGCGGCTATTCTTGGCAGACATATTGCGGAAGTTCGTCATTTTATGAATGGTCCACGCCTCCTCATGAAAATACCAAACTGAAAGCTGAATATGATGTAGCCACTGTAAAATTGGGAACCGGCTGGAGAATGCCGACCAAGGAAGACTTTACTGCATTAGCCAATGCTTGCAAATCAGGAGGATACACTTCAGGCAACTTTAATCCTACCAATGCAACTACTGCAAATGATGTTTCATCTCAGGGCATTTATTTTTGCTCCAATTACAATAGCGGCGATGGAATAAAGGGGCTTCTCTTCCATGACGGCACCAACATGTTGTTCTTCCCCGCTGCGGGCGGCGGCTCTGGTACTTCCCTTGACCTTGCGGGCTCCGACGGCCTCTATTGGTCGAGTACGCTCTACTCGTCCAGTCCGCGCCTCGCGTACCTCCTGTACTTCAGTAGCAGCAATGTCAATCCGCAGAGCGACATCTATCGTTACTACGGCGGGTCGGTCCGCCCCGTCTCAGATTAATAAATGCCAACTTTCCCAAGGCCGAAAGGCCTCAGGAAAGTTGACCTCTTAAGAAACTCAAAAGCATTATTGCGCCGCCCCCGGGGCGGCGCGTGGTGACTTTTGGAAAACCAAGGCTCAGAAGTGACACAGAAGGAAATCATCGAATTCGAGGAAACCAACACCGGTGTAATCAGGCTCTATCTTGAGGGAACGTTCTACAAGGCGTACGAGCGCAGTGCGTTTGCCTTCTGCACCCGCATCAAGGATTACAGGGTTCTCCGCAAAGAGTCCAAGACCCTGGGCCGGGACATCCTGTATGTCGGTTTCCCGATGTCTGCTCTTGACAAGACTCTCGGGAACGCAATGACCAGAAAGGTGAGCGACACTGCACTTGACATCGTCTTGTCATACCCGATGAATGAGAACGAGTTCCTGCAATGGAGAGATTCCCAGGAGGTGGAGCAGGCTTCACGAGCCCTGCTCTCTCCGTACACGAAGGTGATAGAGAAGTCTCCGGTGTACAAGACGGCGTATGACATTCTGACTCAGGTCATACTCATCTCCCGGAATATTTCCAAGAACTGTCAGGCCCCTTTCGGCGTGAGGATGAAGGAACTGTCCTATAGAGGATGTTATCTCGTCAGAGGGATTTACGATTTGAAAGGGGAACAGAGGTCCCGTTCTATCGATGAGGCACTGCCCTTTTACGATGAGCTTGCTTTCCTTCTTCAGCTGATGAAGGACAGACGGGAAGTGTCGCTGAATTCCTTCGCACTTCTGAGTGAACAGATACAATCCGTAAGCAAGCAGCTGTCCATCCTGCAGCGAAAGGCCACAGGCCCTGTACCTGCGGAATAGATTGAATCAGTGGTGCGGGCTATGTCAAACTCCTCGGACTCATACTATGCTTCCAAAGGGGTGACCGGACCATCCTGGGACATTCCGCACCACCAAGCGCCCTGTTGTTCTTCCCTGCTGCGGGCTATGGCAACAATGCCAGTCTCAACAATGCGGGTTCAAACGGCAACTATTGGTCAAGTAGTCTCAACTCGTCCAATCCCAACAACGCGTACAACTTGAACTTCAACAGCGACAATGTCAATCCCCAGAACAACAACAACCGTTACAACGGCCAGTCCGTGCGTCCCGTCTCAGCGTCAGTCGGACAGTCTGCTTCTTGCGGATATATTCAATGCTTATTATTGCGCCCGTTCCAATAAGCGGAACACTGCATCACAGGTGCGCTTCGAGAGGAACCTGTCAGCAAATCTCATTGCCTTGTATGGAGAAGTCAGCAGCCGCTCCTACACTCCCGGCCGCAGCATGTGCTTCATAATCCGCGACCCGGTGCAGCGGGAAATCTTCGCTGCATCATTCCGGGACAGAATCATACATCATTATCTCTACAATCAGTTGGAACCCGTATTTGAACCAGCTTTCATATACGATTCCTATTCCTGCCGTAAGGGAAAGGGGACTCTCTTCGGCATAGAGAGGTTGGAGCATCATTTGCGTTCCTGTACGGACAATTATCACAAGAGCTGCTATGCCCTGAAACTTGACATAGAGGGCTATTTCATGAACATAGACAGGAGCGTTCTGTTTGACTTGATCAGTTCGCGCTTGGATAGGGTGCGTTCAACTTCCGGGCTTCCTTCCGGCTTCGATTACGATACGGTCAAGTTTCTTTTGGAAAAGGTCGTGTTTCTGGATCCTACCAAGGGCTGCCGAATCAAGGGGCCTCTCAATGATTGGAGTGGGCTTCCCCATTCGAAGAGCCTCTTTCACGCACCCGCCGGCTGTGGCCTTCCCATAGGCAATCTCACCTCCCAACTGTTTTCGAACATTTATCTCAATGAGTTGGACCAGTTCGTCAAAAGGGAACTGGGATTCCGACATTACGGGCGTTATGTGGATGATTTCTACATTATTGATGAATCCCTCTCAAGGTTGATGTCGGCAAAGGAGGCCGTTAGTCATTTCCTTGAGCGTAAACTTGGACTTCTTCTGAACCAGAGGAAGTGTCGGATATACCGTACAGATGGCGGCATTCCATTCCTTGGTGCGGTTTGCTCCCCGAACGGCCGTTTCTTGAGGTCAAGGAACCTGCATCGTATGGTTGCAAGAATCGATGAAGTCCAGGCCTGTGAACCGGATCCTTTCCTTCGGACTGCGGTGTTTAATTCCTATAAGGGCTATACAAGCCATTTTAGTGTAGATGTTGGCATACTCCACGGCCTAAAATATCGGGGATTCTCCGGTGGCTGACGCCCCCAGCCGAGCAGGCTACCCCTATCGGAGTTCCCAAGGTTCATTTTCTGTGACGGCAGGGTCTTTCTCCTTCAACTGTTCGGCGGTGATGCCGAGACCAGCGGCCATTTGTTCTTGTTCCTTCTTCCTTTCCCTTCTTATCGCCTCCAGACATCCCGGAACTTTGGGATCAAAGCGGCCCACATTGTCAGCTGGCATGGAATGATAAAGATTCTGGCCTTCAGACGACAATTTGAGGAGGGCATTTAGGGGTAGCACGCACATTTTGACATTATGCAAACATTTACATAATGTCAAAATGGCAGCGCTACCCCAAGAATAAAATATAAGACAAGTGCTATGACTGAACAAACTAAAGTAATGTAATATAGAACCTTCATATAACTGTTTAGTGCTGTTCAAATTAACGTAGCCAAGAGATTAGTAAACCAATTCTAAAATTCGAACAAAATGGAAAAAAGAGAGGAAGGATTTATACGGCTATACCGGTCTGCAGGATATCTTCATAGAGAGGTGATGGATGGATTTCTTCAATCAATACCGGCTCGATAAGAGTGTTCACGTCCATTGTTATACGCCACAGGCTTGCCGCCGTTGAAAGGTAGTCGCCGTTGACCTGCGGCACGACTACGGCAATATCTATGTCGCTGTCCGGGCGTGCGCATCCCTTGCTGTACGAACCGAAAAGGTACACCTTTGCCGGACCGATTGCTTTGACAACAGCACGCTTATATTGCCTGGCTATGCTTACAGCCTTTCTTTTATCCATACCTGCAAATCTTTTGTTTGATCAATCAACTGCCTGCATCTTTCCTCGGACAGCCCTCCAGCAATGGCCTGCTTGTAGGAAGGGTACCTGGATTCGATGTTCAGTGGCATAATCTCACTGATGAACAATTTCTGTTCCTCTGACATCAGGGCGTTCAGTCCGCAGCTCTGGGCGATGTTGATAAGGTTGTGGGACATTGGGCTGGTTCCCTCAATCCTGCTGCACCAATATGCCTTGAAGATCTTTTCGATGGTCTGGTGACACATGAATCCCACGTACAGCCACCGCTTTGTTTGGAACATAGCCTCAGCTGTGTCCAGATCATAGTCGGAGATTTCCGCCCAGTATTTTACTTTATCGACGTCCATTTATACAAAAATATAAAATAATTCTTGTGACAACAAACAGGAAATATTTATTTGTATTTTTATATTAGAGTTCCGCAAACATTTGCACCTTATGTAAATGTTTGCATAATATTTAAATGTGCGTGCTACCCCATTAAAGCAGTTTCTTCAACCTGGCAACAGTCTCCGGATCCTCAAGCTCACCGGCAACGAACTTCTCCAGTATCTCTCCGGCAATCTGACTCATGGACTTCCCGGAATAGGAAGACAAAGACTTGAGACGCACCGCAACTTCACACGGCACCATGAAATTATAAACCGACTTATTTGCCATATTTCCTTAAGAATCCTTTAACCATCCGTCTAAAATTACTCTTCTCCTCATCCACAACACTGTCATCACAAAGACCCCCGACAAGTGCGGAAACCACAAGGGAACTCATGGTCCTCCCCTTCACCCTGGACAACAGCCTAAGACCTCCCACAAGCTCCGGATCAAGACACAAAGTCAGCCTGACATCATCATCGGAGGACACGGATGAAGCAGCGACATCAACAGCCTTCCTCACCTTCGGAACCTCCCTTTTCACAGGCTCCCTTTCAGTCTTGCGAAGCGGAACAGACTTCTTCCCGGAAGAAACGGGAGCAGCCTTGACCGGCCTTTCAGGAACCTCCCTCTTCACCCCGCCGCCGGAGGAGGAAAGGCCACCGTCCGGAGAAGAAGAGACATCCCCCCCCTTCTTTTCGACGGTCGCCCCCGTCCCTTCCGCGGAGCCGGAATCAAACTTCTCCTCCGGCATGTTCCGTATCCCCCCGAATGTCGACCCTCCGCAGGGATCGAAAAAATCAACGTCAAGTTCCTCGACCGGAAACTGATCATGAACATCAAAATTATCCATAGGTATATGTCAAAAAGTAATTAGTCAAAAAAGTATTCATGCAATTAAGCAATCACGCGGAAAAGTAGAAATGTAAATAAGTAATCATGCTGTTAAGTAATCACACTCCAATGCAAATATACGAAAAAGTAATAAAGTAACAATGCAAAAACACAATTATATATTCATGCAGAAAAGTAATCACGCAATCATACAATTAAGTAATTAAGTAATTAAATAATTATGCCACTATGCTGAAAAGTAATTACATAGTCAAGTAAATATGCAAAAAAGCGAAAAAGTATTATCATTTCAGCGAGGAATACCACCGAACAACAAATTTCAAGCAAATCGCTTGGATTTCAAGAAACATTATTATATTTGTAATCGGAAGAAATTCAGAGCGAAGGACCCATTTATCCCAACTTTGCAAGATGTGTAAATGGCTGCCCCATTTACCGACCTTCCGGTCGCATCTTGTTTTTTCCAAAAAAATCGTCTGCAAGCAAGTTGCAGCCCGTTTTGATTTTTTGTGGAAAAAAGTGACACCCAGCCCGGGGGGCTGGCTGAAATTTCGATGCTCCGTAGTCGCATCGACCTGGCAGGGGCCACGACAAACGAGAAAATTAATAATGACAAAAATAATATGAGAACAGAAAAACAAATTGCCGCTTACAAGGAAAACAGAAAGAAAACCGACAAGGAGCGCCGGCAGAAAGCCAGGGCCGCAAAGACCAACGACGACGAACCTAGACAGATGCAGTTTTTCGAGGTCATCGTGAAATCAATGGGCCTGTCATGGGCTGAACTGGCAAGGCAGACGGGAGTAAAACAACAGTCCTTGTCCTGGATGATGATATCCGACGACGCGAAACTGTCGGCCATTCAGAACATCATGCAAAAAGTTAACGTCACCATCAAGCCGACATACAGCAACTATGCAGCAAAAAGAGAACTGAAAGCCTGCGAGAAGTATAAGATCACCGGCAACCTTCCGATTCCCGATAAATTTGACAACAATTCCGGATACATCGACAAATGCAGAGCCGAAAACGGAAGGCTGAAGTTTCTGGCCGACTTCATGAGAATGTCCGGAACGCCCGTCACTGTCCTGGCAAAAGGCATAGGCATACAAGAGACATCCGTCAAACTGATGTTCGACAATGATGACATAAGAATATCAAGACTCTACAAGATCGCCGACACCTTCAACCTGCAGGTGGAATGGGAAGCCAACTGCATTTAAAGCCCTGTAAAAGATGAGTAGTGTGCTTACTCATAATTCCCAGCAATGGGCGGAACCTTCCACTTCATCACTGTCATATATCCGGCTCAATAGCTGACTGCTCCCACGAATTCATTCGTGGGAGCAGTCAGATGAGCGTATATATAATAAAGACACCCCTGGAAGAAAGGATGTTTTTTTCATAATTATTTCATAGCCTTCTTTACTTTCTGGACCGTTGCCGGGCTAACACCACAAGCCGCCGCTGCATCACGGACAGAGAGCCCCTTCCGGAGCTTTGAGGCCACCTTCGGATATTTGGCGAGGATTTCCTCATCCGTCAGTTTAAAGCCCTCTTTTCGGCCCATTTTTACGCCGTTCTCGATGGCACGCTTCCGGCCGCTGTTCAGCCTGTACGCAATCTGTTCGCGCTCGATCTGTGCGAAAGTACCCATCAGGGATACGAGCAAGGTTGTGATCTCGTTAGGCTTCCCGTCCGGAAGAAGGGTACTCATGTTGTGATCCTGGAAGTAGATGTTGACACCGGCTTTCGTCAGATCATCTATGATATCGAGAACCTGGCGCAGACTACGGCCCAGACGTGACAGCTCCGACACAAGCAATAGGTCCGATCCCCCACCCTTCAGGAACTCCACACAGTCGGCCAGCTGCTCCCTGTCTATCTTCGCCCCACTTGCCTTTTCCTCATAGACACGGACCACCTCGATATTAGAGGCGGCAGCGTACCTTTTCAGGTCCGCAACCTGGCGTTCCGTGCTTTGTCGTTCCCCGGTGCTGGAGACACGGGCGTATATGACGGCCTTTTTCTTCATCGGTTGAACTCGAAACCGAAAGCGGTTGAAGCATAGTCATAGATTGCCTTTGCGAAAATCACTCGGTTTGTATCGTCCAGATTTGAAATAAAATTCACAAGGGCATAGTACGGCTGTGTTTCTTCAGAGGTTTCGGCCAACTTTTGCCTGTATTCTCCAGCAAGGAAAGAAGCCATGTCCGAACGTTCAGCCCAGATCTTCTCCACCCACAAGCCATTTGTCAAGTTCGTGTTGAACGCCCAACGTGACACCATCACGAGGAAGTCCCCGGCAGGGACATTGAAATCGTTTGTATTCATACTCAAATTCATGTTTGTATCTATAATACCGATTCTCCCTTGAATCGTTAGACAAAGTTGCCGAATAAAAGTGCCAAATCGTGGCAGACTACGAAAATTCTTTGATTGTTTTTGTTACAGTATAGAGGCTAAAGGTAAGATTTATCGTAGTACAAAACAGCCGTGGCACAATTATTTGATCAGCCAGGTATCAATATTCCTTGCTTCGCTGCTATAGTTCGCTCCGATGCATATCACTTCCCTACTGTCCTCCTTGAACTTGTCGGCATAGCCCATGTCCTCGATCTGCTTAAGAGCGACCTCGGCGGAAGCGTTGAATTTGAACTCAAAGATGTAGATATACCTGTCGGTCCTGATGGTCATATCCATCCTTCCCTTGCTGGTGTGTTCCTCCACTTCAGCATAGAACCCGCAGAGAGTAGTGAGGATATACATCACGCTCTGGAAGTGCCTCTCCTGGTCCGGCTGGAGCTCATAAGGGCAATTGGAAAGGAACGCCTGCAGTCGGGCCATGAAACCCTCGATGTCCTTGTTTCTAAGACATAGAACAAACTGGCTGATCTCAAATCCGGATCTTGTTTTCTCGACATTGGTATAGTACGGAATGAGGAACTTCACGAAGCCCTCTTCCACCTCCTTGTTCGGATATCCCAGCTTGTATAGGCTGAATTCCTTGTCATACCCTTTTATCGTCAGATATCCGCTCTGATATATCACCGGAATCGGATTGGTGGAAGCTGAGTCGACGCTGTTCAGTTCGTCGGCCGTCGGCTCTTCTTTCTCGAGATCGGAAAGGTTGTAGTTATGCTTCTTGAGCAGTTCGACAAGATATGTCGGGGTGCCGGTCTCGAACCAGTACGAGCCGAGCTTCCTCTTATCGAGCGCGTTCAGGATGCTGAACGGATTGTACATACCAGGCGTGTCGTCCTCGCTGAAATGGTATCCGTCGTAGTTCTCCTTCAGCATGGCGTAGGCATCTTCCGACTGCACGCCGAGATTCCTGGCCAAGGCTTCAACCTTCTCTGATAGATTGCTGCGAATCTCCCTCTCCGTCAGTCCGCAGATATCATAATACCTCGGATCCATGGAGATATCGTTAAGGTGGTTCAGATCGCTGAACACGCTGACCTTTCCGAACTTTGTGACTCCGGTCAGAAAGGCGAACTGTATGTATCTGTCGCTGGATTTCAGTGCTCCATAGAAACTCTTCAGTGTGGAACGGTATTCGTCCTGGAGAGCATCGTTGCCTATCGCCTGCAGGACAGGTTTGTCGTACTCGTCCACGAGGATGACCACTCGCCTGCCGGTCTTTTCATAAGCCCTTTGAATGATTCCTTGAAATCTTCTGCCGAAATCGACTTCAGATGGATTTTTCCCATACAGCTTCTCCCAACTGTCCAACACTTCGTTCAGGACGTTGTTCAGAGCGCTAGCACTCTCGTATTTCTGTGTGTTTAAGTCAAGATGCAGCACAGGGTACTCAATCCAGTCCTTCTCCTGGTTCTCTATCTCAAGACCAGAAAATAAATCCTTCTTTCCAAGGAAATATGCTTCAATGGTTGACAGAAATAGGCTCTTACCGAAGCGCCTCGGGCGGGAAAGAAAATAGTAGCATCCCGACTTGGCAAGGCGGTAGATAATCCCCGTTTTGTCGATGTATTTGTATCCTTCGGTGCGCAATTTCGCGAAATCCTGGACACCTATAGGTAATTTGCTATCCATAATATATTACTTTATGATATGTAATAATTATTATTATTTTGTGAGTATGTCCCGCATTGCCTGATTCAGCAGGGCGGTGACGGTTGTGTCATGCTGCGCAGCATAGACCTTGAACTCCTTATAAAGTTCGGGGTTCACACAGATGGTAGTGCGCTCGTTTTTCTCCTTCACCTCCGGCTTGATCATCCTCTCAAGAGGAGTTCTCTCCTGATTGACGCTAAGTTCCGGAGCCTTCTCCGTGCCCTTCTGAGGGACTGTGAGTTTTTTCGCCATATTATTATATTATTTTATGAGTTTACTACTTTATGAATATATTACAGCTTCTCGACAAGCTCTTCAGTAAGGGTGAGGAAGTCCTTCGCCCCATTGCAGCTCGGATCGTATGAGACCACGTCCGTGTATTCGAAAGCAGCCTTGGCTATGTCGTTGTTCTTGCGGACCACGGTCGTCATAACGCGGTCGCCGTATTTCTCACGCACATCCGACTCGATGGCATCCGTCATGTTCTGTCCCTTCTCGTAGATGTTGAAGAAGATGTGGTCGATATGTATGCCCGGGTTGAGATCCTGCATCCCCGCGCAGAAATTGTCCATCATCGAGAGACCATAGAAGGACATAAGATCCGCCTTCATCGGAACGAGCAGCTTGTTGGCGGCCGTCAGTGCATTCAGGGTGACAAGACCCAGGGATGGGGGGCAGTCCATCAGGATGAAGTCGTACCTGTTGCGGAACGGCTCCAGGAGATTGCCGATGATGTTCTCGCGCTGGCGCATCGATGTCATGTCAATCTCGATACCGGCCATGTCGAGGCCGCTCGGCACAATGTCCAGGTTCTCCCTGATCTGATATATCGGAAGATCCTTGCGTTCGCGGATGGCGTGGTAGATGATACGGGAGGGGATGTCCTCCATGAAGTGTCTGGTGAGGTTCGCCTGGGTGTCGAGGTCGACCAGCAGGACCTTCTTTTTCTTTGATGCGAGGATGGCTCCGATAGCGGCCACCGACGCCGTCTTTCCGACTCCGCCCTTGTGGTTTGCCACGGCGATGATTTTAGCTTTCTTCATATATGACAGTGTTACTTTATTACTTTATGAGAACAAATATAGTGATAAATATGGTTGGTTGAACGAATGAAAACAACTATTTTTTCTGGATGGGGAAAGGGCAGGGGAAGGGTGCTCAATTGAAATAGTCCAAAAAATATATTGATAATATAACGCCCCCCGAAGAGCAGCGAGCGTTAGCGAGCTGCTCTCTCAAAAAGAACAGTAGAGTAGAAGTAGTATGGTAGAGTTTCCTGATGAGTCTTCAGTTCCTTCTTTGGAAGATGTCGGTGATATGCCTGATGAGGTGTACTACGGTACTTCGGTAGAGGAGTCGTTTGATGATCTTCCTTTGGATGATGATGGTGTGGAGGTAGGGGAGTCTGATGATCCGAGGGTGGATGAAGACTACCTGCGTTCGGTCGCTTACTATGAGAGTAAGAATGCCTATCTGAGGAGCAGTCCTATGTTCCGGGAGATTGATACTGATGCTTTCCTTCATCTGTTGTTCTGTCGTGATGATAATGAAATTGGAGGCGAGCTGCTCCCTTTTGAGGAGGAGTGGTGCGAGGCTTATGAATGGTGGACCACCAACGATGCATCGGGACGCAAGGAGAAGAGGCCGGCTCAGTATGAGTATGTCTATAACGGCATTGCCCAGGCTATCTATGGGAAGAGACAGAAGGAGAACAAGAATAAGACATTTGTCATTACCAGCCGTGCCGAGCGCTTGCATGAGATGCTGGAACATCCTTTCGTGATCATGTCCCCGATATCTTATACCGGCAAGAGACGCACGAAGAACAATGCCAGATATCTTTATGCCATTGCCATCGATATTGACAGTGTTGACGGCGACAATGTTGAGAATCTGTTTTACCAGTCCGACCCGCTCCGTAAGCACATCACCTTCCCGCAGCCGCAGATCATTGTAAATTCAGGCGGCGGCATACACATCTATTTCCTCCTTGAGTCCCCGGCTCCGATGTTCAAGGACGCATATCCGATCCTGAACAAGATAAAGAAGGAACTGACCAGGCGTGTATGGAACAAGGGAACGACACATGAGGATCCGAAGCATCCGCAGTTCCAGGGCAACTGCCAGGGATTCCGTGTGCCCGGCACGCAGACAAAGACCAGGAAGACCGTCACGGCGTTCCAGAACATAAACCCTCACTGCAAGCCGTATTATTCGATTTCAGACCTCACATTCGGTGGTGGGGGATTCCTTACCATGGAGGAAGAGAAGCTGCTTAAAAAGGGCGATTATAACCCGAAGAGGGTGTCTGTTGACAGAGCCAGGCAACTTTATCCGGAATGGTATGAGAGGAGGATAGTATTAAATACTCCTCCCGGCCGCTGGTATGTCAAGCGAGACCTTTACGATTGGTGGAGGAATCAGATATTTCTGCATGCATCCGTAGGCCACCGTTATTTCTGTCTGATGACGCTTGCGATCTTTGCGAAGAAATGCAAGCAGCTTACATACGAGCAGTTCAAGGCTGTCTATTCCGAGCGTTTGAAGGGATTGTCCGAAAGGCAGATCATGAACCGGTACAAGAAGAGGAGGGGAGTGACCGAGGAGGAATTCAAGAAGGATCTTATGGACTTCGTGGAAGTTCTCGATGGACTTTCGGTTACTCAAAAATCAGAAGACCGTTTCACCGTGGATGACGCCCTTGATGCTGCTGCTGCATATCAGGAATCATACTGCACGTTCCCGATGGCGGATCTTCGGGACATCACCGGAGTTGAAATCGAAAAGAACCAGAGACGCAAGTTCAAGACCCAGGTGGAGCATCTGATGGAAGCTCGCGCCGTTCGCGATTCTCACGACGAAAGGAGAGGTCATAGCTGGAATACTGAACGCGGCAGAAAACGCAAGCAGGAACTTGTTTTTCAATGGAAGCAGGAACATCCGGATGCAACCATGTATGCCTGTGCGAAAGAACTTGGCATCAGCCGTAGCACAGTCAAACAGTGGTGGAACACTACAATCGATGATATACGGGAACACGAAGAGCAGCGGAAGATGACGATTCAGGAGAGAGTCCTCGAAGAGCAGTGGATATCAGAGATTCGAGGCCTTGGAGCTGCCGGGAATTCAACGTACAATATGGACAAGGCGGCAATGGCCCAAATTCTCCGCCAGGTTCCTGGATTCGAGAAACTTTCACATGAGGACCAGTCCGGTGTACTTTACGATCTGGCGGACACAGTCAATTTCTCCGATGCAGATCTGGAAGAAATGTACAAGGCAATGATTGGTATTCCTGAAGCGGCAAGACCTTACGTACATATCGAGCCGTCCGTTATTGAGGAACTCAGGAAAGAATTCAGCAAACCATACGACTATTGCGCTGATCTCGAGAATCTTTCCGAAGAGATGGAGAAATGGCCCGACGAGATGAAAGAAGTATACCGTAAGCAGGTTGAGTTATATCGAAATAAGAAATAAAGTAATATAGTGGTAAAGTAATAAAGCAATATAGTAGTAAATTAGTAAATTGGGGTAGCGCTACCCCAGATAGCGTTCGTCGTGCTTGCGGGTGATGCTCTTCTCCTCGGCCCA
>NZ_JBAELF010000023.1:0-5356 GCF_056211015.1 Candidatus Egerieousia sp. | reverse complement strand
ATCAACCTGAGCATTGCCCTTATAGCCACCGAGAAGTTCACGGGCCACCTTGCCGCCACGGCTGCCACGGTCATAGTAGAACATGACATCACCGTATATGCCGTCACGCACGCACCATTCATAACCCTTGCGGGCCTTATGTTTCTCATTGTCTATCACAGGAACCACACTTTCGTCAACCTGGACGTATTCGCTTTGCAATATCTGTTTTCGCAGAAGATCATACAGCAGCTTGAGCCGCTCGACCGCCGCCTCGTACCAGTCTCCCATCGTGGAGTCGCTTATAACAATTCCGGCCTCCTTGTACTGCTGTATCTGCCGGTAGAACGGGAGATGATACAGGAACTTTCCTATTATGATGTCCGTCAGGACCGAGGCTCCGGCAAGACATCTGAACACCGGCTGGAGAGGAAGAGGTGCTATGAGTATCTCTCTTTCTTCCGGGAGCTTTGTTTCAACATCTGACCTCAGGATAACCTTATGGCGTATCGTATTCAAGATATAGACACTTGCAGGAACGGTCTCGAGAGTCCTGGACTCTTCGGTGCCAATCTCGACATACTCGGGCTTGAGGTTCCCGTCCTCGTCGGTGGTCCCCTCGGGATAGATGTGGACCTCCTTAACGGAGAGATTGCTGTCGTCAAGCGTTCTGCGGGAAGGCTTCGCCTTTCTTGTGACGGAGAACGTGATGGTCTCTTCGGCCTTCTCCACATCCTGCGCGAGGTTCGCCTTCTCTTCCTCCGTCATCGCCTGCTGGTCAAACAGGGTGAGTTGAGCAGGATCAAGGGGAAGATGCTTCTCGGACATCTGTCCGAACTGTTTCTTGCGAAGATAAGCGAGGGTGTCCAGAAGTTTGGCAATCTCATCTCTCTGGGAAGCGATTGTCACCTTGTCCTCAGACACCTGTCTGCGAAGCGCTTCATTCTCCTCCATAAGAGCCTTGATCTGTTCCTCGATTGCCACTGTTTTTCCGCTTTCTTTCTATATGTAAATATAGTGAAAAACAATGATTTACGCAAGTATATTGCCGATTTCGTTTCACTTTTTTCGAAGATTTTTCAAGTCTTCAAGACGTTGTTTGCGACTATCCGGTTTTTCGATGATTCCTTCGACAATGAGTACCAGATCACGCCATTCTATCGTCCCCGCAATCTCATCCCTGCTCTCCAGATTGGGGTGTCCGAAGGTCCCGGATTCGAGAAGTTTGGAGTATATCACCATACCGCCCGGTTCCCAGTGAAGCAGCTTGATGCGATTGCGGGCCTTGTTCATGAACACGTAGACGCTGCCGTCACAAGGGTCGCACCCCATCGCATTTGTCACTATACCGCTGAGAGTGTTGTAACTCTTGCGCATGTCGGTCGGCTGGGTGTACCACATATACCGCATGCTGTCGTTCAGGCTAAACACGACCGCTCGATGCTTGGATTATCGCCTGGACATATTGGAGTGTCATCTCTCCCTGGATCCGCATCATCGTCCCGTTCGGAGTCCGAAGTTCAATGCTCATCATCTTCTGTGGCTGGTCCTTTTTCTTCGAGAAGCCACGACCAGTGGTCGCAGCGAACGAAGGCATCGGAACAAACGCTCCGCCGGAGGTCAGCTGAAGGAACTCGCCACTTGAGGACGAAGATTCTGACTGCTCCTTCGCATATCTGGCTTTGCTGTCAAAGAACTTCCATCCAGGGATGCCCAGTTCAGCGAGCCTGGACTTGTAGGAGATCCCTTTCTCCTTGCAGTACGTCATGATTTCTGCTACTTCCTCTTTCGACATCATAGTATTTTCGCTATTTTTGTCGACAAAGATACCGGTTCAAAGCTCGGCCGCAAGGACGTGCCTCACCGGAGGCTTACGAACCAGTGGGGCAACAATTTCTTCATCACCCCCGACGCCTCGCTCCAGGACGGCAAGATGGACATTGCTATCATAAAGCCGGCCTCCATCGAATCGAATGCTCAAATGGTCTGGCAGCTGCGTCATAAGACATTGGCCAAAAATCAGGATGTTCTGTTCTTACGCTCCTCCTTCGTCAGAATCAAATGTTTGTCCGATGCAGCCGTTGCGGCCCACTACGATGGCGAAGTCACCACTTTCGATGGGGAGATTGTCTGCGAGTGCCGCCCCGGCTCCTTGAAGGTTGTGGCTGGTGGCGATTGTTCTTGTCTGTAGGTCTTTGCCTAACCCTGTCGGTCTCCCTTTGTACCCTTCCCTCTTCAACACATTAGCAAGGGAGGTGAAAGATATATCGAAAAAATAGCTAATTGATATTTGTTTATTGATAAAAACTGGATAGCTTCCTACAAACATTTCTTGTAAGTTTTGCAGCACCATAACTGTTGAGGTGAGAGCAATCGGCGAAAAGCGAATCAGGATATTCTAGAAAATCCAATTCATCGATGAATATTTGTCCACAGGTTGAGATAATAGAGTCGCAATGATGAATATGTTTGTATGCTTCTTCTATTCCATCACCGAAATAATGGGCACGAGCAGGAGTATTCACTAATACAAATCTTATTTTACATTCTCTTAAGTACGAGCACAACTCAAACAACGCAGAATAGCATTTGTTTTCAGGAGAAAAAACAAAGTTCGTCATACGGTTCCAACGGTTATCATCGATGTGAGAACCTCTGACATTGAGGGGCACTCCACCAAAATCATCATAATTCAAGCTAGAATATTCCAAGGTATCATTCCTCGCATCAGAATACAATTGACTTGTATTGGAATACATTGAGAGAGCATCGAAATAAACCTTGCCGAAATGATAACTGTCTCGTAAATAGGCTTCAATTTGTGAGATATTATCAATCTCTGACTCATAAAAATCAGTGCAATGGGCAAATATCACAACACGGGAAGGATGATATAAAGGAACGACGGCACGGATTATCTGACAACCCTCCAAGATAGACTGGCCCCAGGATGATATATTGTAAAACGATGAGTCCCCTGTTGCTCTCACCCAAGCATCTGAATTCAAGTTGTTCAGAGTCATCGAGGAACCAACTGCTATCGTAGAAATCGTATCAAAATCTCTTCGCTTCAGTTCGTATATCTTTGAGTCCAAGCTTATTGACGAAGTAAATGGTATAATCTTCCGGTTCGGCATCAGAACAACTACAAGAAGAACCGGAAACAACAAAAACAATAGTTTTCCTATGAAGCGCTTCATACCATCAGAATTGGAAATAAATAAACTGCACGTTTGAAACCGGATGTACGAATATAATGGCAGCAATGAGAATGATGTATAAGAGATATCTCATCCAACTGCAACGAATATATTGAAAAACGGAGTTCGTCTCTCCATCCCTACTCAGCCACTCGCAAGAGAGCATCAGAATGATTGAAAATATGAGTGGAAAATAAAACTTCTTGTTCATAAGCCAAGGGGTGGAAAAAAAGCTCATATCCACAATACGTTGAAGATAGTCGAATGCCATCGAACGGCAGTCCGCTCTAAAAATAATCCAGCCTATTACGACGAGGAAAAAAGTCATTAGCATCTGGAATATCTCTTTGACATAAGGTAATGTCCTTCCTTCCGCAACGACATTACGATATCTCCTATTCTTCCCGAAAAGAATCAAAGGCAGGAAAAGTACAGCGTGATATGCTCCCCAAAGTATATATGTCCAGTTGGCTCCGTGCCAAAGTCCGCTGACGAGGAAGATGACGAATGTGTTTCTCACGACCTTCCACTTCGAGCAACGGCTGCCACCGAGAGGAATGTAGATATAGTCGCGGAACCAGGTAGTCAGGGATATGTGCCATCTTCTCCAGAACTCAGCAATATCGCGGCTGAAGTACGGCACGTTGAAATTTCGCATCAGTTTAATGCCAAATAGCTTCGATGAACCGATGGCAATATCGGAGTAGCCGGAGAAATCGCCATAAATCTGGAAAGCGAACAATATGGCAGCGAGAAGCAATGTACTGCCCGTTTGAGCCTGATAGGTGGCAAAAACATTGTCCACATACACGGCACAATTATCCGCCACTACCATCTTCTTGAAAAGCCCCCAAAGTATCTGTCGGCTTCCGTCCACTGCCTGACTATAATCGAAAGTTCTGGGTTTCTGAAACTGCGGAAGTAAATTTGTAGCCCTCTCGATGGGACCCGCAACCAATTGTGGAAAGAAACTGACAAAAGCGAAGAACTCGATTACATCCCTCGTGGATTCAATTTTCCCCCTGTACACATCTATCGAATAGCTTAATGCCTGGAAGGTATAGAAACTTATGCCTACAGGCAGGATGATGTTCAGAAGGAGGCCGTCGATCTTGCCGCCAAGGAAGACATTGGCAAAGGAGGTGGCGAAGAAGTCGTAGTATTTGAAGAGGCCGAGGATGGCAAGGTTTAGAACTATATTGGCGATGCTTACGGCCTTGGCTTTATTTCCATTATCCCGATATTTCTGTATGAGCAGTCCGCTGCCCCAACTGCATAAAGATGTGAATGCAATCAGGAAAAGAAACCGCCAGTCCCACCATCCGTAGAAAATGTACGAGACGATGACGATGAAGAGGTTCTGAAGCCTAAGTTTACGGTTAAAAACGAACCAGTAGAGCACAAACACTATCGGCAGGAAAACTGCAAACTCTATAGAATTGAAGACCATATAAATCGCGGGCAGTTACTTGTCCGGACTGAGGCCGTAGGATGCCCACATGGATACAAGCAACGCCCGCGAAAACGCGAGCGTTTACCACTTGTTCTTGATCCATGTCGGCTTGAAATTTCCTACGTTTCAGTCCAGATCAAACAAATCGTAAACGAATCTGTCTATGTCTCGAGCCGGCTTCCGCCGACTCTTTCGCAAATATAATTATTATTCATCATTTTTCGGCATCCCTCGCCGGATCTTCGTTATCCCTCACCGGTCCGGTGAGGGATAATTCGTTTTCACATTGTTTTGCCCCACTACCGCTATCCCTACACTCCTGGGTTCCATGATATGCCACAGAGAGTTCTGGGGTATGGTTTCCAGATTAAAAAAAAGGCAGATAAAAAACCAACGCCGGTTTCATCATCTGCCAATCGAAGTGTTCTGTTAGTAGTTTGAAGCTAGCTTCACTATCCAAGTCCGCCTGTCTATTTCTCGGCTTAAAGTGTAGCAACTTCTTCCTTGCTGAGCCCCGTGAACTTCACGATATCCTCCAAAGGGACATTTGCTGCCTTCATCGCCAGAGCCACTTCGGCTCTCCCTTCGGCTTTTCCTTTGGCTTCACCTTCGGCTGCGCCCCTGGCAAAGGCGGCCTTGCTGGCTACCTCGACGGCATAATCCCGCTCCGCCTGAATTTGAACTTCGTCCCTGATCATATAATCGTACAGTTTTAGTTGCTCCT
>NZ_JBAELF010000022.1:0-2852 GCF_056211015.1 Candidatus Egerieousia sp. | reverse complement strand
TCACAGTCAGCAGGTATTTCTGGCGAGGATGACGAGGCGATTCTGGATAGAGCATCCGCACGAAACCTTCGGCTATGGCAGGGTTGAGAAGATTATCCATAAAATTCTCTCGGTCTTTTAGTCCAACTGCCATAAGCATTTCCTTTACAGATAGGTTTTGTTCTCCTATTGCTTTGATGATTCTGATGATGTTTTCATTGCTTGTTTCAAACTTGTCGGGGAACTTGTCGGGGAACTTGTCGGGTTGCTTGTCGGGTACAACTAAGTTGTCTGGCGGACAAATCACCATATAACGGTTCTTCAGTTCATTATTCTCGCCAAGGAGAAGATTACGGAAGAACTTCTCAAGAAAGCTGTAATCACGAACTATTCCCTTCAAAGGATTGCTATAGTTAGCTCGAACTAATGCGTTACGAAAATACCATGAATGTTGAGCAAAAGGATCATTGTTCACGTCGAATCCCATACTCCGGAGATACTGAATGAGGAAAACCGCAGTTGTGCGTGTATTGCCTTCGCAGAAAGGGTGTATTTCCCACAATCCTGCCGTAAAACGACAGAGGTGTTGGACAATTTCGTATTTTGAAAGTCCCGTATAATTAAATTCCTTTTCTTGCTGTAAGTCGTATTCCAAAGCACGACGAAGCCAGTCGTATTCCATGTAAGCTACACTCTCGCCACGTAGCACAAACTCTTTCTTCGAGATATTGTAGTCACGTATCTTGCCCGCATGTTTGAAAACTCCATTGAAGATGGCTTTATGAGTTCCTGTCATGCCAACAATACTGAATGTCAATGTTTTATGACTAAGTAATTCTGTAATATTGGCACTTACTTTATCGGCCATTTCTTTTTCTTCATCATCAGAAGTACGGGCAGTCTTTGATTCATAGTAACTTTTTATAAGTTTCTTGACCTCATCGATTGTTATCTCACCTTCAATATTGCGTCTTGCCGTCTCTTGCAGATACTCTGAGGTTGTCAGCCCATCCACCGCCTGCAGACCTATGGCTGTGCTCCAGATGGCAGCTCTCTCGCGCTGTGACGGTTCTCCCTGACGGATGTATTCGTCAAAGTCTATGTAAAATTGTTTTGCCATCATTCTGCCTCCTTTTCTTTGGGTGTGGATATTACTTCAAATCCAATCCCTGCTAACTTCTCGCGGATTCCTGCTTCTAAGCGGTGGCTCTCAGCGAAGAGGTCGCCAAGTTCTGCAGTCAGGCGTGCCATCTTCTGCTCGAATGGTTCGGCATCTTCTTCCTCGTCGGCTATGCCTACATAGCGACCTGGGGTGAGCACCCAGTCCTGCTGTGCAATCTCTTCAAGGGTTGCTACCTTGCAAAAGCCTTTTACGTCCTCAAGTGTACCAGCCTCATAGTCGCGGAAGGCTTTGGCTATGCGCTGCACGTCGCATTCCTCGGCAGGGAGTTTTGCCCAAGGCTTGTCTTCCTTCTTTATGGTGTCGTAGCGCACAAGGTCGTCGGAGAGTTCGCGGTGGGTGCGGTCAACCATCATGCCCATTTCTCGTGCATCGACAAACAGCACCTTGCCCGGATTCTTTTTCCTGCGGTTGAAAAACCATACGCATACAGGGATGCTGACATTGTAGAACAGTTGGTTTGGCATGGCAATGATTCCCTCCACAAGGTCTGCGTCGATGAGCCGTCTGCGGATGTCGCCCTCACCGCCTGAGGTTGTTGTCAGCGAACCGTTGGCAAGCACCAGTCCGATGCGTCCTGTAGGCGAGAGGTGATGCACCATGTGCTGAATCCACGCATAGTTGGCATTGCCCTCTGGTGGCACTCCGTATTTCCAGCGCACATCGTCGGCAAGGCGGCTTGCTCCCCAGTCTTTCATGTTGAATGGTGGATTTGCCATGATGAAGTCAAACTTTTTCGTGGCGTGCTTGTCATCGCCGAAGGAGTCGCCCCAACTGTCTCCAAGGTCTGCGTCCAATCCACGGATAGCAAGGTTCATGTGAGCCATCTTCCAAGTGTTGGCATTGAATTCCTGACCATAGATAGTCACATTGCGAAGGTTGCCTTGATGCTGCTGGATGAACTTCGCACTCTGCACAAACATACCGCCCGAACCACAGGCTGGGTCATATACCCTTCCCTCGAATGGCTGAAGCACTTCCACGATGGTGCGGACAATACACGAAGGTGTATAGAATTCGCCACCCGACTGCTGAGTCTCGGCAGCAAAGTTCTGCAGACAGTATTCATACACACGACCGAAGAGGTCGATACCTTCTCCCTGAGCGTGCATGTCCATATTGTCGAAGATTTCTACCACCTCGCCCAGGCGTATCTTGTCTATCTCTGGACGAGAGTAGTTGTTTGGCATCACTTTCTTCAGGCGAGGGTTCTCACGCCCAATCTCCTCAAGGGCATGGTCTATAACTTGTCCAATCTCTGGACTGTGAGCCTTGCTTGCTATCTTCTGCCAACGTGCATCCTGAGGAACCCAGAACACGTGTTCGGCTGTGTATTCGTCACGATCTTCCTCGAAGCCGTCACCTTCCTCCGCGAGTTCGTTGTATCGCTTCTCGAAGCAGTCGCTGATATATTTCAGGAACACAAGACCAAGAACCACATTCTGATATTCAGATGCAGTAAGATTGCCACGCAGTTTATTCGCACTGTCCCAAATGCGGTCTTCAATCGACTTTTCCGTTACTATCTTTGCCATATCATCATAATCCGTTTCTTTTCTGCAAAGATAGTGAAAAATCTCGATTTATACAACAACGGAGATAAGAAATGTTCGTTTATAGAAAAAAGATAGTAATAAAAATTCAAACATCGCAACGTTTCAATGAAATATCGTAATGTTTTTCCATTGCAGTC
>NZ_JBAELF010000021.1:0-10106 GCF_056211015.1 Candidatus Egerieousia sp. | reverse complement strand
ATCCATAATTTGTGCCGTTCAACATGGCAAAGGTAAGGCCTTTTCAGTTGAAATCAGTCAAAATAGCCCTCAAAAATCAGTCACCGGGTGAAATAGAGCGTTTCAATTTGATAAGCAACATTAACAATATGGAAATAATAGATTCAAAGACGACCTACAAAGCCCCAACGGTCAAGGTGGTCAAGGTAAATGTGCCGGGCGTTCTCTGTTTTAGCGGAGATACCTCCAATGAGGAATACACAAACAAGAATAACCCCGATTGGTTTTAATCGGAAGAGGAGGACAGACGAATGAGAAAGCACATCATCATCACTACTATAACCATTGCTTTTGAACTTATACTCTCAGCATCCTGCACAAAGCAGGAAACTCCCGGGAAAGAGAATGTAACCGATTCTGATGCCGTTGCCTTCACGGCCACTATCGACCCGGAGATTACAAAGACCGTCTTAGTAAATGGTTCTGCAGCAGACAAAGTCAAGGTAAACTGGGAAACGACAGACAGGATTTCAATCAAGGGTGCGGAGTATGCCGTTTCATCCGTCCATGCCGACCCTACCAAAGCAACTTTCAATGGTTGGGGCGCAATCAAGGAAGATGGCAAGTACAAAGCTATCTATCCCTCACATCTTTATAAGGAAGGTCACTTTGAACTTCCTTCCGTTCAAACCTATGCGGCCGGCAGGTTCAATGCCCCGATGTATGCGGAAAGTGAAAACGAACTTCTTTCATTCAAGAATATCTGCGGCGTACTCTGCCTTTCTCTCAAAGGCGATCCCGATGAAAAGGTCAAGTACATCACAGTAACAGCAAACGAAGGAGTCTGTGGGAAGTTCACAATGAGCGATGCGGCAACGCTCAGTCTCAGCACCAGCACCACCCCGGTAGAATATAGCAGAGCAGTCTCGCTGGACTGTGGAGAAGGTGTGGCGCTGTCATCTGAAGCCACGGATTTTTACATCTGCCTTCCTCCGAATACCTACACTGCCGGGATGAAAATAATCATCACCACCACCGACTATACAGTTTTTGAGATGACGACAAAAAAGGCTGCCCGGATTGACCGCAACAATATATATACCTTCAACAACTGGGACCTTGATTTCCACACCAAGCCGGCACTCCTGAGTGGAGAGTTTACGGTTGGCCCGGACAAGACGGTCCGCTTTTCCAGGGGCAACTTGTGGTATGGTCAAATAGCTGGTGAAACGGGAAATGCATTGCATTTTGAGACCAATCAGTGGGAGAGGGAACCGACATCTGATGGACTTTATAATTTCGCTCACGTATCCCATTTCACCTGGTCCGACGACGTATCTGTCGCTATAGGAGATAACAATAGCGGCTCTTATCTTTTCTGTGATGATAATCACAGGCAAACCGTTGATGGGCAGGACGAATGTTATACACTCAGCAAATCTGAATGGTGTCAACTGTTCGAAGAAAGAACCGATGCTGCAAATAAATATGGTTACGCAACTGTAAATAACGTGCACGGTATAATACTTTTTCCGGATTTATTCAGCGATCCTTATGCAGGCTTCAAGGCATTCAAATCTTCTTCAGTCGTCCATTGGGACGCAAATGAATATTCAGAGGTCGAATGGATAGCGCTGGAGGCAGTGGGAGCAGTATTCCTTCCTACCACGGGCATCCGTAAAGGTTCAAATGTCTCCTATATCAGCGAAGGAGGCCTTGGCTTCTATTGGTCTTCTACCGTGAAAGACGACAAATATTCGCACAACTTGTTATTCGGTACCGACAAAGTCATCCCGTTCTTCAACGAGGAACGTCCCACCGCCTGCAGTATCCGCCTCGTTGCAGATGTGACAAAATAGTATCCCTTTTATATATCACAAAGAGGGTGACTAAACAGAAGCAGAGCTGGAAGCAGCGTCCCTGCGCAGACTGCACTCCAAGCGTGCCGAAATGTACATAAAACAATCAGGCGGAAAGGTTTGTTTTGCCATCCCCAACCGCCTGATTTTCATTTATAAGCATTACTGCGCATTATTTTGCCTCGTTAGCCTTGATGGCAGCCTGCGCCGCAGCAAGTCTTGCGATAGGAATTCTGAATGGAGAGCATGATACGTAGTTCATGCCAATCTCGTTGCAGAATTCTACTGATGCAGGGTCACCACCGTGCTCGCCGCAGATACCTACTTTGAGTTTAGGGTTGGTGCTTCTACCACCCTTGATACCAATCTCAACAAGCTTGCCTACTGAGTAGCGGTCGATTGTCTGGAATGGATCTGCAGGGAGAATCTTGTTTGCAAGATAGTCAGGCATGAATGCTCCAACGTCGTCTCTTGAGAAGCCGAATGTCATCTGGGTAAGGTCGTTTGTACCGAATGAGAAGAACTGAGCTGTCTTTGCCATTGAATCTGCAATGATAGCTGCTCTAGGAATCTCAATCATTGTTCCGAACAGATACTTGATGCTTACACCGTACTCCTTCTCAATCTGAGCGTGAACTTCCTCACAGATGTTCTTCTGGAAGTTAAGCTCCCTTACAGAGATGGTTACAGGAATCATAACCTCAGGCTGAGGTGTGTAACCTTCTTTCATAAGCTCTGCGGTAGCTGTGAAGATAGCCTTGAACTGCATTCTTGAAACCTCAGGATATGTGATACCGAGACGTACTCCACGGTGACCCATCATAGGGTTCACCTCATGAAGAGCCTCACCACGTTTCTGTACATCAGCAATGGTGATATCGAATGCTGCTGCAAGTTCTTTCTGCTTCTCTGCTGTCTGTGGAACGAACTCATGCAATGGTGGGTCGAGAAGACGGAAGGTAACAGGCTTGCCGTCCATAACCTTCATTGTGCCCTTTGCAGCCTCCTTAACGAATGGCTCAAGCTCTGCGAGAGCATGCTCTCTCTCAACTGTTGTGTTGGACATGATCATCTTTCTGAGCTTTGCAAGAGGCTCTGCTGAATTCTTGCCATAGAACATGTGCTCTATACGGAACAGACCAATACCCTCAGCGCCGAAATCAAGAGCTGTCTGTGCATCGTAAGGGTTATCAGCGTTTGTTCTTACACCAAGAACTCTGTATTTGTCAACTATCTTCATGTACTCGATGAAACGAGGGTTCTCTGAAGCGTTCATTGTAGGGATAGCCTGTCCGAATACGAGACCCTTTGTTCCATCCAATGAGAGGATGTCACCGTCCTTGAAGAGCTTGTCACCGATTGTGGCTGTTCTGTTGATCATGTTGATCTTGAGAGCGTCGCAACCAACAATAGCGCACTTGCCCCATCCGCGTGCTACAAGAGCGGCGTGAGAGGTCATACCTCCGCGAGCTGTAAGAAGACCGTCGGCAGCCCTCATACCCTCAACGTCCTCAGGGTTGGTCTCCTCACGGATGAGGATGACTTTCTCCTTCTTTGCAGCAGCCTCAACAGCCTCGGCAGCTGTGAATACTATACGGCCTACTGAACCGCCAGGACCTGCTGGAAGACCCTGTGCAACAGGAGCAACCTTCTTCTCCTCCTCAGGGTTGAGGATTGGGTGGAGAAGCTCGTCGAGCTGTTTAGGAGCAACTCTCATAACTGCTGTCTTCTCATCAATAAGTCCTTCGTGGAGCATATCCATTGCCATGTTCAGAGCGGCAATGCCTGTTCTCTTGCCAATACGGCACTGGAGCATCCAGAGCTTGCCGTCCTGGATTGTGAACTCGATATCCTGCATGTCATGGAAGTGATGCTCAAGATTCTGCTGGATCTGGTCAAGCTCCTTGTAAACCTCAGGCATTGCTGTTTCCAGAGAAGCCATATTCTTGTTGTGCTCGTTCTTTGTTGCCTCGTTGAGTGGGTTAGGTGTTCTGATACCTGCAACAACGTCCTCGCCCTGAGCGTTGATCAACCACTCGCCATAGAACTTGTTCTCGCCTGTAGCAGGGTTTCTTGAGAATGCAACACCGGTTGCTGAATTCTCACCCATGTTACCGAATACCATTGACTGAACGTTCACTGCTGTACCCCAGTCATCAGGAATACCCTCGATTCTTCTGTAAGCAATGGCCCTCTTTCCGTTCCATGATTTGAAAACGGCACCGATACCACCCCACAACTGCTCGTATGCATCATCCGGGAACGGTTTGCCAAGTTCCTGTTTTACTCTTACCTTGAAGTCCTCGCAGAGTTCCTTGAGGTCATCTACTGTAAGGTCTGTATCTGATTTGTAACCCTTGGCCTCTTTAACCTTTGCAAGCATTCTGTCAAGCTGGACGCGGATTCCGTGTCCCTCTTCAGGCTCAATGTTCTCGGCCTTCTCCATTACAACGTCTGAATACATCATGATCAGACGTCTGTAAGCGTCATATACGAATCTAGGGTTGTTGGTTCTCTTGATAAGTCCAGGAATTGTAGCTGAGCACAGACCAATGTTGAGGACTGTCTCCATCATACCAGGCATTGAGCTTCTTGCACCACTACGGCAGGAAACGAGAAGCGGACACTCAGGGTCTCCGAATTTCATGTTCATTATCTTCTCAGTAGCTGCCATTGAAGCGTCAACATCGGCCTTCAACTCTGCAGGGAACTGACCGTTGTTTGCATAATACTCAGTACAGCACTCTGTTGTAATGGTGAAACCTGCTGGAACAGGCATACCAAGTCTGCACATCTCCGCAAGGTTGGCGCCTTTGCCACCGAGCAGGTTTCTCATTGTGCCATCGCCCTCGGCAATCTTGCCACCGAAGCGATATACTCTCTTAATTTCTGACATACTTTTTTATTAAAAATAATTGTTTGTTGTATTCAAAATATATTACTGGCCTTATAAGAAATATACTATTTTAACCATCGCCATGTTGGAAATGATTAAAATTTCATCACTTATCCTACAAATATAAGATTTTTTCAAGAAAGGGCAAGTAACAAAATTGCTATTATTTAAATTTTCAGCTTGATTCCAAGTCTTTCAAGAACGCCTGATATGAATATCACCAGCAGGGAGAATCCAAAGCAGTTCCAGAGCGCCATGGGAGGGTAAGTGAGGAAGTCAGGAAGGACTATATTGAAAATATCGGCAAAGCCATAAAATACGTACGGAATCATATAGGTGGTGAGGGTGGCAGTGCCCGCCGGCCTGAAAAGCCACTCATACCATTTCGTGAGACCGTATCTGCTGAGCAGGATAAAAATTGCATACATTGCAATGGCCAGTGCGTAAATGTAGAAGATGCAGGGAATTGTCAGACCTATCTTGGCTGCAATCCATACTCTTCTTGAAATGACAGCCAGCAATATGAAAGCCGTGAGCGCGGATAGTGTGAACTGACTGAATTGTCTGAAATGGTTTTCAACCTGACTCTTTGCGCACATCCGGGGGCTGAAGCCGCGCCCGGCAATGATGACAGAGAAAATCACGCCGCCAAGACATAGCAGCGTATTGTTGCCTATATGCCATGCTGTCATTATCCCGCCAAGGAAATTCGGTTCCTGGAAGCCTGGCAGATTGCCGCCGCCCAGTTCTTCCCTTGTATGATTTGTAAGGGCGCAGAGCACAAACATTGCAAGCCACACAAGACCGAGCCTGCGCATATTGTTTCTTGTCAGAAGATATATGATGGCAGTCACCAGATATGTCCAGCCAATGCTGCCCAGAATGCTCCAGCGCACATCAAAGACAAAGCCCTTGGGGCTCCTGTATGTAAATGCCAGAAAGAGCAGTCCGGCAATGCCAAGGCATCTGATTGCCATATACATACGTTTTCTGCCGGCTGTTATGTCCCTGCTGGGATAAGCGTTCCATACACAGAAGAAGCATACCACCATGAGTATCCAGTAGAAACCTATCTTGTACAGTGAGAAGTCCTCAGGAAGTCTCTGGCTGGCATTGCCAATCACGCAGCCCATTATCATGAGCGAGAATGCTCGCATAAGAATGTGTCCCAGCGTTGATTCGGTTGCGAGGCCCTTCCTGAACCGGTTTTCAATGGCGTATGGCACGGACATTCCAACCGCAAAGAGGAAGAGCGGAAGGACCACATCTGAAAGGCCGATGAAGTCCACGCCCACTTTTGCATGTTCCATCCACTGCGGCACGCCGTGAACCTTCCAGAAGTCGTTTACGAAAATCATAAGCGCCATAGTAAGCGCCCTGAGCATGTCTATGGCCGTGTTGCGGCTCCAGTCAAAAGTTCTTTCCATATATTCGTATTTCCTTGATTATGCAGCGGAATTGCACGTCCATTGACTTCAACAGAGATATCAATGTCTGAATGGAGGATTTCCTGCCTCACCCCAGGCTATTGCACATCCAAAGGCGGTGAGATTCCTTTCCAGTTCCTTCTTCACATTCTCCGGCGAATCATCAACATTGGTCTTGCCCTGATAAAGATTGTACTCCCGTTTTGCGTCCGGCAGAGTGATATTTGGCATCACCACATTGGCACCTGCCTTTATAGCCTCCTCACGCCCCGTAGGGCTCAGAACCTGCAGCGCCGTTGTGGCGGCAATATTTATATCAGGCAGCCTTCTTCTCAACTCTTTTGTCACAGCGATGGTCAGTCTCACCTTTTCCTCCCCGCTGTAATTCATGAACTCTCCCCACAACTTTTCACCGTTGCAGCAGATTCGTTGCGCTTTATCCTCCTGTTCTTCTTTCACGTTCTCTGTTTCATAGCAGTTCTCTTTTCCAAGGTCAAGCGGAACAGCACATTCATCAGCAACACACTCAACTGCCTTGTCATTGTTCCGCACTTTGCTGCCGTCAAGCAGGAAAAGTTGGCCAAGAGGTGTATCCTCGTGCGGGATGTATGGGCCCATACCAACCATATCAATCTTGTGGCGGACCATGAAGTCAATATCGTGCTCAAGATTCTCACGTGTCTGGAAAGGCAGGCCAATCATCATGCCGCTGCCCGTGATGTATCCCAGGCTCTTGAGATTATCGATGCACGCCACCCTGGTGTCATAGCTGTGCGCCACATTCAGGGAGCTCACTCTTGATATCCGGCTTTTTGGCTCGTTGTTCAAACTTGCCGGATTGATGTCATTGCATACAGTACACGGATGGATGCGTTCGTATAGTTCCTTGTCAGAAGCCTCAATCCTGAGCAGATATCTGCCGGCGCCAGCCTCGTGCCAGAGTTTATAGATATCCCTGCTCTGCTCGCCCAATGAAAGCGTGACGGCAAGCGGAGCAAATGTTCTGCTGCGCAGATGAGTGATATCATATACCAGTCTGGCAATATTCTCCACGAAGTCGCTGTCACATCTCTCCCCAGCCTGCAGCACAACGCTGCCATAACCGTTGTCAAGCGCAAACTGCGAGGCCTGCATAATCTGCTCATTGCTCAGTTCATATCTGCGAACCTTGCAATTCCCGGCTCTGATTCCGCAATACAGGCAGTTTTTCCTGCACCTGTTCGATATTTCAATGAGTCCTCTGAGCCAAACCTTGTACATTAACACGTTATAATTCAAGCAATGTTCAAAAACTATCTCAGTCCAGTTTCTTAAAGCATGCCAGCTAACCAATTATTCACAAACTATCCCAATCCAGTTATGCAATACGTTAAAGCAAAAATCACCGTCCACCCTCACCGGCCTACTATGCATCTGTAGTGCTGATTTGTGTGGACGATGAGGCAATTTTGCCTCACCTTCCACGCCGACCATGGCCAGAATGCGTTTCAAGGCACATCTGCGTGGACAACGAATTTCGTTTTAATCTGAAACGAACTATTTCTTGCGTTTGCGAGGCTTCTCGTCCTTGCTGTAGTTTTCTCTTACTTCTGAAACGAACTGTTCGTACCACTTTCTATCCTGTTTCTCGGAAATTGTCTCGCCTCTCTTACGCCCCTTGCTTTCGGAAGATCTTCCTCGTCCGCTTTCGCCACGTCCTCGTCTGCCTGCTTTTCCTTCATCTTCTCTACTTCCTCTTTCCCTGCCGTTTCTGCCTGACGCTCTTTCTTCTCGGCCTCTTCTGCCTGCTCTTTCCTCATCGTCCCTTTTTCCTCTTCCTCTTCCCCTGCTGCTTCTTCGGCTCTCACTTTCCTCCTGACCTCTTCTTCCAGCCCTTTCCTCACCGTCTCTTCTACCTGATCTCTCCTCTTTGTCACTGCGTCTGCCCCTGCCGCCACGTTCCGTTCTTCCTGACTCGCCTTCATCGGAAGCTCTTCCGCTCTTTCTAGTCTTTCCGCCACGCTCCTCTTCGTACTGCCCGGCATTTTCCAGCCTGCTTTCACTGGCAGCGCCCTGCTCCTGACCTTCTGCGGAACTCCTTCTGCGGCTGCGGGATGGTTTTTCCGAACTATCGCCATGTTGGGAGCCGGAAGGTCTCCTGCGCTCCGTTGCGCCTATGTAATTCAAATCGGGAGCGTTCTTGTAGTACTCCAGGAAGCGGTTGGCCGTGACCGCCAGGAACTTCTTGATAATCTGGTCCCTGGTCATTGCTTTCCACTTCTCCTCAAGAATAGGGAGATATGGGAATGCTTCAACCGGCAGAGTTACGTCATCGAGCTTGTCTATAAGGAACTCAATCTGCTTCTTGCAGATTTCAGGACCTCCAGGAATCTTTGCGCGCCTGATCTCCTTGCCTATCATCTTCTCAATCTTCCGGATCCTGTACATTTCGCGGCTGTTGGCAATTATGATTGACTGGCCCTCCTTGTCGGCACGGCCTGTTCTTCCACTGCGATGGGTATAAATCTCAAGCTCGTCGGGAAGTTTGTAATTGATAACGTGGGTAAGGCTGTCAACGTCAATGCCTCTGGCAGCAACGTCGGTGGCAACCAGCAGGCTCAGGGTCTTGTCCTTGAAGCGTTTCATGACCTGCTCGCGGACATCCTGGGTAAGGTCTCCGTGAATGGAGTCCACATCATAACCATCGGTCATAAGCTTACCGGCTATTTCCTGTGTCTCAAGCTTGGTACGGCAGAAAATGATTCCGTAAACTTCAGGGAAGTAATCAACTATGCGTTTGAGGGCCAGATATCTGTCCTCCTCCTTGATGACCACATAGAAATGACGCACGTTCTGAGCGCCTGAATTTCTCTGGCCAACAACTATGGACTTGTAGTTCCTTGTATAATTCTTTGCTATATTCTCAACCTCAACAGGCATTGTGGCGCTGAAGAGCAGGGTCTGCCTCTCCTCCGGAAGTTCGGCTACGATTGCATCAAGGTCATCCTTGAAGCCCATGTCAAGCATCTGGTCCGCTTCATCGAGCACGAACATAGCCACTTCGTCAAGATGTGCCACTTTTCTTTTGCAAAGGTCAAGGATTCGTCCCGGGGTTGCAACTATGATGTCAGCACCTTGCTTTACTTCCTTCATCTGACGCACTATTCCTGATCCGCCATACACACATACTATCCTTGTTTCAGGAAGGAACATTGCGTATCTCTCAAGATCCTCGGCAATCTGCTTGCACAGTTCACGTGTTGGGCTGAGAATCAGAATCTTTGGGTTCTTGCTGTTTTTATCTGACGCTGCCTGACTTGCAGAATCTTCCTGTGTTTCTTCTCCGGCATTTGCAGCGGTTCCAGTAAACTCGCCTCTGAACAGTTTGTCAAGAATAGGGAAACCGAAAGCGGCTGTCTTGCCCGTTCCTGTCTGTGCCAGTGAGACAAGGTCATCGCTGCTTGAGAGCAGCTGAGGTATTGTCCGAGCCTGGACAGGTGTCGGTCTCTCGAAACCGAGTTCTGCCGCCGCCTTCTGCAATTGCTCGCATAATCCCAGTTCCGCAAAAGTCACATTTACTTCTTTTGTTTCAATTACTTCGTCTTTCATATATATTTTGTTTTTCTTATCCGTATTCTCAAAGCAGAATTTGTTTCCGCTGTCTTTTGCATCTGTTTTGCCACATTTTCCCTCAAAACGCACTCGTTTCCCGATTCTTGCAGCTCGCTTGATTGCGTCAGGTTTTTCTTTTATTGGGACTCTGTCCCAAGTTGTGTTTATTCCCGCTCCTTGCCCTATACCGGATTTGTGCCTTAGCGCAATCTATTCGCTTTCGCACAAATCCGCGGGCATCGCTATACCACTGATGTGGTATCAGTACTTCACCGCTCCCGGGCTATACCGAACTTGCTGCTCCTGGCAACTCTCCGCAGTATTTTCGCAAGTTTTCGCATTCCAGCAAGTTCG
>NZ_JBAELF010000020.1:0-66982 GCF_056211015.1 Candidatus Egerieousia sp. | reverse complement strand
TCTTGACTCGTACCCTACGGCAGTATATATCTTTGCAGGCGTTAACAATCAGTGCACAGATGTTATGAACAACAATCGTTTGAAAATCGGGGAGTTCTCACGCCTTGGCAGAGTCACGGTACGGGCTCTGCGGCATTATGAGGAGATAGGTCTCCTGCGGCCGGCAATCATCGACCGCGAAACGGGCTACCGCTATTATGCCGTGGGGCAGTTGCAGAAGATTCAGAGCATCACAACGCTCAAGAGCCTGGGATATTCTCTTGAAGAGATACGCGACCTGTGGGAGGATGAAAGTCATTTCCCTTCGGTCGAGTCTCTTGAGGAGAAGATCAGGGCATGCAAAGCCGAACTTGAGATGCTGAAGGAGCGGGAACGGATGCCCAAGGCCGTGGTGGCTTCCCGAAAGAAATTACACAAAATGGAAAAAGTTTATTTTGAAAGTCTGCCTGCAATCACCGTGGCGTCACACCGCACAGTTATCCCTTCTTACGAAGACCTCGGCCGCTTGTGCTACGAGGTCATCGGTCCTGAAATGGCCCGCCTGGGCTGCGAGTGCCCGGAACCTGGTTACTGCTACACCATCGAACACGGAGGGTACAAGCCTCAGGATATTGATATCGAGTATTGCGAGAAAGTGACCGCCAAAGGCAAGGACTCTGATATCATCAAGTTCAAGGACATCCCGGAAGTTCCGAAGGCAGCCTGTCTGAAGGTGTTCGGGGCGTATGGCAGGCTGTATCAGGCATACATTGACCTTTTTGCCTGGCTCGAAAAGGAAGGCTATAAGATTGCAGGTAATCCGCGAGCAGTCTATATAGACGGAATATGGAATCAGGAAGATTCGGACAAATGGCTGACCATCATCCAGGTCCCTGTGGAGAAAAATTAGACAAATATGAACATCAGACTTGAAACACCTGAAGATTACCGCAAGGTTGAGGAACTGACCCGCGAAGCATTCTGGAACGTATATCGCCCGGGATGCGTTGAACATTTCGTGCTGCACCATTACCGCAGCAATCCCGATTTCATCCCTGAACTTGACTTTGTCATGGAAGAAGACGATAGAATCATCGGCCACGTTATGTATTCCAAGGCAGAATTATTCCGAGAGGATGGCAGCTCAATTCCAGCCTGGACATTCGGTCCCATCAGCATTCATCCGGATCACAAGCGCAAGGGCTATGGCCTTAAATTGCTGAACTATTCCATTGAGAAGGCGCGTGAAATGGGAATAGGTGTATTATGCATGGAAGGAAACATAGATTTCTATAAACACGCTGGATTTGTTCTTGCCAGTTCCCTCAACATACATTATCATGCGGAACCGAAGGAGTCCGAAGTGCCGTATTTCCTCGCCCAGGAACTGATTCCGGGTTACCTGAAAGGAGTTGAAGGTACATACCATACCCCGAAGGGATACTTTGCCGCCGATGATGACCCGGCAAGCTTTGAGAACTATGAGGCAGCCTTCCCGGCAAAAGAGAAGCATTTCCAGGAAGGGCAGTTGCCTCAGTTCTGTCAAAGTTGCGGTATGCCGATGTCGTCCGATGACTTGTGCGGCACCAATGCTGACGGAAGTGCCAACTTCGATTACTGCAAATACTGCTATCAGGACGGAGAATTCGTTGATAAGGTGTCAATGGAGGAATATATCGAAATGTGCTCGCTGTTCGGTGCGCAGGCTGGGATGAGCAACGAGCAGATGAGGGAACATTGCCAAAAGTTTTTCCCAATGCTGAAGCGCTGGAGAAGAGAATGAGCCCTGTTCCTAACATTATTTCCTCATCCAGAGGCATCGCTGGATTCGCAATGCTACTTTTTCCCGTCTTCAGCCCTTGGTTCTGGACGCTGTATTGCTGGGGAGGGGTCTCCGATATGATTGACGGACCTCTGGCAAGGAAACTCGTGGCGGTCAGCAAGCTCGGTTCGAGGATTGACAGCCTTGCGGATATCGTATTTGCCGTATGTGCCGGAATAACGATTCTGCCATCGTTCAATCTTCCTTTTTGGATATGGTTGTGGGTGGCGGCTATAGGGATTACGAAAACCGTCGGCATCAGTGTCAACTCGAGATGGCATCACCGTTTCACAGTGCCGCATACCATTCTGAACAGGCTGACTGGCTTGCTTTTATTCTGCCTGCCTCTGGCAAACATATTGTTTGAAGTGATTCTTCCTGTTATAATAACATGCTTTGTAGCAACTCTCAGCATACTGGAAGATATAACAACACCCTCTGACTGCACATTCCGCAATCGATTTTAGAGGTGTTCCTGTATTAGGTCCCGGTCTTACCGCACAAGATTACCCAGAGTTTTTGATGGTCGTGCACGTTTTCTCACAGACCTTGTAACTTTTGCACGAACCTTGCACTCTTCTCCAGAGACCTTGTACACTATGACAGACACTGATTCTGTATGGCACATGCGGTATTGGATGTATTGGACAGAAAAAGATTGAATCCTGTACCGAACAAGCAAATCAAGACGTTCCGTACAGGAAATGGGCAAATCCTGTACGGATCGGAGCGGCGAACTGGCGGCTCAATGAGGTATTTGCATTGTGGCACCGCGCTGGCCCTTCAAGGGCTCCATTTGCGCTTCCGCTGTTGTCAGACCCATATCTTTCGAAACCAAGTGTGCTCAATACCCCATAATTAAAGGTATTGAGCACGATGGCAAGAAATACACTATTGATTATCACGATGTTGCAAAACGAGGTATGCTCAATACCCTCTGACTAACGGGTATTGAGCATGGTTACCAGGGAAATCAGGTCCGCCAAAGCTGCTTGCAGTGGGTGCTGATCGCACTCGTCTTCTGCAATCCGGGGGAAAAATTATCTTTGTGAAAAGCTGTTCAAAAGCCGGCAATCGCTGAACCATAGAAAAGTTTAAAAACATCCGAACTTCAAAATGAGGGTCTGCCTGCAACAGGCGCCATTGTACTGCACTCAGCAGAGCCAGTGCAAGCAGACTTGGCGTCACCAACGACTGAGCAACCCGCCAGCCAGCCACAAAACACGTATTATTGTGGCCGACAATAATGAAGCGGCCACAAAATCAACATATTTGTGGAATAAGTGAACTATTTCACCAGTTTGTCCACAAATGGCCATGATTTGTGGACGAATCACGATTCATGGCCACAATATTGCACGAATTGTGGCGGCCACAATGCAAGTAAAAAAAATGGCGAGGCACCTGTATGTTTATGGCATCGTTCAGCGGCAGGTCACTGGAATCTGCAAAAGCTTTGCCCGGGAAAGGCAAAGTTTTTCAGATGAAGTGACTGCAGCAGTCAAACGTTTGGAGAGTTGCGGAAAGCAGCAGGTTCGGTATAGCCCGGGAGCGGGAATAAACACAACTGCCGCAATCAAGCGGACCACAAAAAGCGGCAGAATAGTCACATTTTTGCGAAAAATGCGTCCAAAATGGAGCTTGAAGCGTAAAATTGACACGTTTTTGGGGAAAACGCGCTCAAACGAGGACCGAAAAGGGATGATGGCCACAAAATTGGCAAGAATGTGACAAAACGAACGCCGGAAGCAGCAAACGGATTGCAACAAGCGAAAGCAGACACATTCCGTTCAAAATCATTAAGATATATTTTGATGATTTGAAAATATGAATTATATTTGCGACCGGAATGTGAGGGTGACCGCAGGGCGGTTGCCCTTTATCTTTACCCGATAATTATCATAAACATTCAGTTATGTTGCAAAAAACAGAGATTCAGCAGGTTATAGAGCCATATCTTCAGGAGCACGGATTATTCCTGATAAACATTGGCATATCAGCCGGAAACGATATAGAGATATACATTGACAGAATGAGCGGCGAGGTGAGCATAGATGACTGCGCAGCTGTCAACGACATTTTCGAGAATGCGTTTGACAGGGAGAAAGAGGATTACTCACTTATGGTAAGTTCCGCAGGTCTTGACATGCCTTTCATGGTTGCCCGGCAGTTCGAGAAGTTCATGGGGAGCCAGGTTCAGATAACCTTGAAGAAAGGCCGATGGGTCAAGGGAACTCTCACAGGGTATTCCGAGCAGGGAATAGAACTCACTATCGCCAGGTTGGTCAAGGAGGAGGGAATGAAGAAGAAGGTTGAGAGGAAGATTGCCACCCTGTACCCTCTTGCGGAAGTAAAGAGCTGCAAGCCTGTTGTGGAATTCAAATAAGATGAAAGAAAACTAATAATAATATCAAAACTAGATTAGAGCAATGGAAGGTTTAAACCTTGTAAGTTCATTTGCAGAGTTCAAGGAACTTAAGAATATTGACAGACCAACAATGATGAGCGTGCTGGAAGATATTTTCCGCACACAATTGGCAAGAATGTACGGTTCAGCGGACAATTTCAACATCATCATCAACATTGACAAGGGTGACCTTGAAATATGGCGCAACCGTGAGGTGGTTGAAACCGTTGAGGATCCTAACACCCAGATATCCAAGGAAGAGGTTGACAAGATAGATGACTCATACGAAATTGGCGAGGAGTTCTCAGAGGAAGTGAAGCTCAGCAGTTTCGGAAGGAGAGGAATCCTTAACCTCAGGCAGAATCTTCAGAGCAGGATTTCAGACATTGAGAAGGCCAATCTTTACAATGCATACAAGGAAAGAATAGGTGAGGTTCTTGTTGGCGAGGCTTATCAGGCATGGAAGAAGGAAGTGCTGGTCATGGACGAAGACGGCAACGAGCTGCTGCTCCCAAGGACCGAGCAGATTCCTTACGACTCATTCCACAAGGGAGACACCGTGAAGGCAGTTATCAAGAGCGTTGAGATGAGGAACAGCAATCCTGTAATCACTCTTTCGAGAACATCGGAGACTTTCCTCCAGAAATTGTTCGAGCAGGAGGTTCCTGAAGTGTTCGACGGCCTTATCACAATCAAGAAGATAGTCAGGATGCCGGGCGAGAGGGCCAAGGTTGCCGTTGAGTCATATGATGACAGAATCGATCCTGTTGGAGCTTGCGTTGGTGTGAAAGGTTCACGAATCCACGGTATTGTAAGGGAACTCAGGAACGAGAACATTGATGTTATCAACTGGACAAGCAACGAACAGCTTCTGGTACAGAGAGCGCTTTCACCGGCCAAGATCACTTCAATAAAGATAAGCGAAGAGGATAAGAAGATATACGTTTCACTCAAGCCTTCTGAGGTTTCTCTGGCAATCGGAAAGGGTGGCAGCAACATCAAGCTTGCAAGCATGCTTCTTGGAAAGGAGATTGAAGTATTCAGAGAGCTTGAGGAGGAAGAGGAGGACGTTCTTCTCACCGATTTCAATGATGAGATAGATCAGTGGATCATTGACGCCCTCAAGGCTATAGGATGTGACACTGCAAAGAGCGTTCTTGCTCTCTCAGTTGAGGATATAAGCAAACGCGCGGACCTTGAGACTGAGACTGTTGAAGAGGTACAGAGAATACTCAAAGCTGAATTTGAGGACTAATTGAAAAATAACTAACATTTCCTGAAATAAAATATGGCAGAACTGGAGTCAATAAGAATTATCAAAGTAGCAAAGGAATTCAACATAGGCATGGGTACGCTGGTTGATTTCCTCAAGTCAAAAGGAATAGAAGCGGAAGCCAATCCTAGTTTCAAGATCAGTGGCAGCGCATACGAGCTCGTTGCCAAAGAATTCAACAAGGAGATAACCATAAAGGAGGAATCAAAGAAGATTGCCCTCAAGGTAAAGGATTTTGCCAAGAATGAAATGAAGCAGTCCGCACCGAAACCGGAACCTAAGCCTGAGCTTAAGCCGGAGGTGAAGATTGAAATCAAGCCAGAGCCTAAAGAAGAACCTGTAGTTGAAGTGAAGCTTGAGACAGAATTCAAGGCGGAACCCGAGAAAGAAGCCAAACCTGAAATAGAAATTGAGGACAAGCCGGAAATGAAGGTGGTTAGTGCTGTTCCATCTTCTGCTCCCGCACAGGTTACAGTTGAGGCACAGCCTGTGACGGATGCAATCAAGGAGGTTCCTCAGCCTGTAAAAGAAAATCCGCAGCCAGAGATTGCCAGACCGGAACCAAAACAGGACAAGGTATTCAAGACTGAAGTGGATAAATTACATGCACCAAAGAATCTTGGCACAATAGATCTGAATCCTAAGAAGATCCAGGCCGCACCAGCTGTTGACTCCGCAGCTCCGAAGGCCAGGACCGATGCAGCTCCACAGACGGCACAGACTCCAAAAGAAAGTACCCAGAAGCCTGCCGAAACCGCCCCTGTAATCGAGCATATTGAAACCAAGGTTGAAAAGCTTACAGGTCCTAACATAAAGGGGACCATTGACCTGAGCCAGTTCGAAAAGAAGAAGGATAACAAGCAGAAGAACGGAAAGAGGGAAAGGATACACAAGCAGAAGGAGAAAGTTGACGTTGCCCATGAGGCGGGAAAGAATCCTACCTCAGCTAATTTCGGCAAAGGACAGAATCAGAAGAACGGTCAGTTCCACCAGAACCAGCAGAATCAGCAGGGTCAGGGCAAGCATAACAGGAAAGACAAGTTCAAACCTATTAAGAACGAAGTCGATGACGATGAAGTTCAGAAACAGATAAAGGAAACCTACCAGAGAATGGTGGAGAGCAAGGGAAAGACAAAGGGCAGCAAATACAGAAGGGAGAAGAGAGAGCTCATGAACCAGAGGCAGATGGAAGAGGAGGAGATGGAGCAGATGCAGAGCAAGATTCTCAAGCTCACAGAGTTCGTAACTGTCAATGACCTTTCCGTAATGATGAACGTACCTGTGACACAGGTAATAGGCGCCTGCATGAACCTTGGACTTATGGTTTCCATAAACCAGAGGCTTGATGCGGAAGCTCTCGTTCTTGTAGCGGAGGAATTCGGATACACCGTTGAATTCGTGACAGCCGACATTCAGGAGGCAATCAATGAGGAGAATGATGTTGACAAGCCTGAAGATATGGAGAGCAGGCCTCCAATAGTTACTGTGATGGGACATGTTGACCATGGCAAGACATCACTTCTTGACTATGTGAGAAAGTCGAATGTGATTGCAGGTGAGGCCGGTGGTATCACCCAGCACATTGGAGCATATAACGTAAAACTTCCTTCAGGGAGAAGAATCACATTCCTGGACACTCCTGGTCACGAGGCATTCACCGCAATGCGTGCCCGTGGTGCCAAGATCACCGACGTGGCCATAATCATCATTGCCGCAGACGACGCCATAATGCCGCAGACAATTGAGGCTATAAACCACGCACAGGCTGCAGGCGTACCTATGATATTTGCAATCAACAAGATAGATAAACCGGGCGCAAATCCTGAAAAGATCAGGGAGCAGCTTTCCAATATGAACATTCTCGTTGAGGACTGGGGAGGAAAATATCAGTGTCAGGAAATTTCGGCAAAGAAAGGCATTGGCGTTGAAGATCTTCTTGAGAAGGTTCTCCTTGAGGCCGATCTGCTTGAACTCAAGGCCAATCCTTCAAAGAAGGCTGTAGGTTCAGTTATCGAGTCAGCGCTTGACAAGGGACGCGGATATGTTGCAACCATCCTTGTACAGAGCGGTACTCTTCACGTTGGAGACATAATGCTTTCAGGATGCTACACTGGTAGAGTAAAGGCTATGTTCAACGAGAGAGGTCAGAAGGTTACCGAAGCAGGTCCTTCCACTCCTGTTTCAATACTTGGCTTGAACGGTGCGCCAACCGCCGGTGAGAATTTCAACATATTCGACGATGAGAAGGAGGCAAAGGACATTGCGAACAAGAGGGAGCAGCTTATAAGAATCCAGGGATTGAAGACACAGAAGCATATTACCCTTGAGGAGATCGGCCGCCGTATTGCCATCGGAAACTTCAAGGAGCTCAACTTCATTATCAAGGGTGACGTTGACGGTTCAATCGAGGCATTGTCCGATTCAATCATCAAACTTTCCACTGAGGAAGTCAGGGTGAATGTAATACACAAGGCAGTAGGCGCCATCTCGGAATCCGATGTTCTTCTTGCTGCAGCATCCAATGCCATTATCATTGGATTTCAGGTAAGGCCGGCGGCACAGGCAAGGAAACTCGCCGACAAGGAGGAGATTGAGATAAGGCTCTACTCTGTAATCTATGATGCAATCAATGAGATCAAGAGCGGTATTGAAGGTATGCTTGCTCCGGAGGAGAAAGAGGAAATCACAGCAACTGCCGAGGTCAAGGAGACCTTCAAGATTTCGAAGGTTGGTACCATTGCAGGCTGCGTTGTGAAGGAAGGAAAACTCTCAAGGACCGCCAAAGTGAGGGTTATCAGGGACGGCATTGTAGTTTACACAGGCGTCCTTGGCTCTCTCAAACGCTTCAAGGACGATGCCAAGGAAGTTCTCAGCGGACAGGATTGCGGTTTGAATATTGAGAACTACAACGATATCAAGATTGGCGATGTTGTTGAAGCATACCAGATTGTAGAAGTAAAAAGGACTTTATAAAAAATAATTATTATATTTGCCGCGCAAAAAAAGCTCAGGCTTTTGGTGCAATGGGGTCCGTAAGGACTGAGTAACACATTTTAAATTAAAACATTATGCAGATTTTTACATTGAACGCAAGTCCAAGAACACTTGGCAACAAACAGAGCGTGAAGCAGATTCGCAGAGCCGGTATGGTACCTGCAATCGTTTATGGAAACGGTATTGAGAACATCAACTTCAACGTTGACCTCAAGGAACTCAAGAAATTGCTCGCTTCTCCAAAATCTTTCCTCATCAATCTTAAATTTGAGGACAAGGAGCAGCTCGCAACCGTTCACGATTTGCAGTTCCATCCACTTTCAGACGAGCCTATCCACGTTGACTTCCTCGCAGTTTCAGACAGCAAACCGGTAGTTATCGCTGTCCCTGTTACCATTACAGGTAACTCAGAAGGCGTTAAGCAGGGTGGTAAGCTTGTTGTAAACGTAAGGAAACTCAAAGTTTCAGCCATGAAGGATAATCTTCCTGACGAGCTCGTTGTTGACATTACCAAACTAGGACTTGGCAAGACTATCAATGCCGGTGACCTTCACTATGACAATGTTCAGATGGTTTCTCCAAAAGGCACCATTGTTTGCGCAGTCAAGGCTACACGTGCTTCCGCAACAGCTGAGGCTTCAGCTGAGGCTAAATAAAGTCTGTTTGATTTACAAGACAGGTTTGGCATATAGAAACTGTATGCCAGACCTTTTTTAATGCTATGAATTATCTTATTGTAGGATTGGGGAATATAGGAGCTGAATATGCCGGAACGCGCCATAACTCGGGTTTCATGGTGGTGGACCATTTCATAAAGGACTTTGAGGGCACCAGATTCAGATCTGACAGGTACGCATCCGTAGCAGAAGTTTCCTTCAGAGGCAACAAGCTCATATTCATCAAACCATCGACCTATATGAACCTGAGCGGAAAGGCCGTAAGATACTGGATGAATGAAACCAAGTGCAGGAATGAGAACCTGCTTGTCATAGTTGATGACATTGCTATTCCTTTCGGCACCTTAAGGATGCGCAAGGCTGGAAGTGACGGAGGCCATAACGGACTTAAGAACATTACGGAATGTCTTGGCGGCAGCAATTGGGCGAGACTGAGATTCGGCGTGGGCAGCAATTTTTCAAAAGGAGCCCAGATTGACTATGTTCTTGGAGAATGGTCAGAGGAGGAGAACAAGGCTATGCCTGAACTGCTTGACAGATGCTGCAAGGCCATAAAGGCATTCATAACAATGGGGCCCGACCGCGCAATGAATGTCTGCAACACCAAACCCAAAGATGATAAAGTTGAAGAAAGAACAGAGAAAAAGCCTGATTGAATCAGGCTTTTTCAGTATTTGCATTCGAGAAGAACTTCCGTTGAAACAGTATCAGATACACCACGCTGCAACTGATACAGGCATCTGCAAAGTTGAAAATGTACTGGAAGAACACGAAACGTTCAGTTTCAATTATAGGGAAGTAGAACATATCAACCACTTTACCCATAAACGGTCTGTGCATCACAACACCTGTGACAGGATCGGCAGCTCCGAAAATCATTTCATAGAAAATGCAGTCGATGGCATTCCCTATTGCTCCAACAAGTATGAGTGACACTCCAACAATGACACCCGTGGGAGCCTTCTGCACTAACAAGCGGCATTTCAAATACCATATTAGCACAGAAATGAGAATTATTCTGAAAGAAGTGAGCAGGATTTTACCGATGTAATCACCCCATTGTATTCCAAGAGCCATTCCGTTATTCTCAATGAAATTGATACGAAACCAGCTGCCAAGCACATTGAAGGACTCTCCCGGCACCATTGAGGTCTTTACAGCAATCTTGACAAGCTGGTCCATAATAACCAGCATTATCACAAACGCCGCTACATTCCTGCCCTTTGAAAAAAACATTGCTATCTCTTGTTTTTGGCCTCTATGCTCAAAGTAGCGTGTGGAACAACCATCAGCCTTTCCTTTGGAATGAGTTTGCCTGTCTCGCGGCAGATGCCGTAGGTCTTGTTCTCAATTCTTGCAAGAGCCGCTTCAAGATTCTGGATAAACTTGTACTGACGAGCAGCCAGCTGTCCGCTCTCCTCTTTGGAAAGAGCGGTAGCGCCCTCTTCCAGCACTTTGAAAGTAGGAGATGTGTCCTCCACATCGTTGCTGGTGCTATGCGTCATTGTTTGCTTGAGCACTTCATAATCTGCGCGGGCCTTCTCAAGTTTCTTGAGAATTAGTTCCTTGAATTCCTGAAGTTCCTCATCGCTGTAACGCAACTTTACTGAAGTTGCAGTCTGTGCGTTATCTGATTCGCTCATATCCTTGATAAGTTTAATGTTAATTTCAAATATAACAACTAATTGTGATTAAAGCAAGGCCTATATCTTTTCAATCCTGATTGCCAGTTGGTCTCCGTCCTCCCATTCGGCCTTGCAGATACCTCCAGTGGCACATATTACCGCCTCTTCAGGAACAGAAATATTCTCATTGAATGATATTTCCGCCGTAAGGGTCTGAGAACGTACATAATCCCCGAATGCTGCGAGAGCGCTTTTAATACTTACATTGCTTTCCGCAGAAGCATTCAGCTCAACATTTATTCTGTCAGTGACTTCGAGTCCGCATTCCTTCCTGGCATTCTGGATTCTGTTCACAAGCTCACGTGCCAGACCTTCCTTCCTCAATTCCTCGGTAATGGTTATATCAAGCGCTATTGTAAGCTGACCCATTGATGTAACCAACCAACCCGGCATATCCTCGGATGAAATCTGGTAGTCTTCAGGAATCAGTTCAACCTGCATGGCAGGATTTTCAAGTTGGAATGAATAACTGCCTTCCTTCTCAATCTGTGCTATCTGCTGCTGGCTGAAAGATGCAAAGGCTGAAGCAATGCTCTTCATGGCCGCACCATATTTCTTACCAAGCGTCTTGAAATTAGGTTTGATCTTCTTTGTAATCAGACCCGTAGTATCACTTATGAACTCCATTTCCTTTACGTTCACTTCGTTGAGAATCAAATTCCTGACCTTTGAAAGCTGCTCCCCTATCCTGCTGTCCAGAACAGGAACAATCATTTTGGCAAGAGGCTTGCGAACATTTATATTCACCTTGCGGCGCAGGCTGAGAATCATTGAAGTTGCATTCTGGGCAAGTGCCATCTGCTGTTCCAGATCAGGGTCTATGAGAGCCTTGTTGGCTACAGGCATGATTGTATGATGAACTGAACTTTCGCTGTGCCTGCCGCTTACGGCATTTAGGTCAAGGAAGAGCCTGTCCATATAGAAAGGTGCTATAGGAGCGCCGAGCATTGCAACCGTTTCAAGGCAGCTGTACAGTGTCTGATATGCGCTGAGTTTGTCGGAACTCATTGCTGCACCCCAGAAGCGTTTCCTGCCGAGTCGGACATACCAGTTGCTCAGGTTGTCGCAAACGAAGTCCTGAATAAGTCTTCCGGCACCTGTGATATCAAAGTTTTCATAGCATTCCCTGACATTCTTTATAAGAGAGTTAAGGTATGAGATCACCCATCTGTCAAGTTCCGGGCGCTCGCTTACCGGCACCTCCGGTGCCTTGGTATCAAAGCCGTCAACGTTTGCGTACAGTGCAAAGAAAGAATATGTATTGAATAGCGTTCCAAAGAACTTTCTCTTTACTTCGTCAACGCCTGCAGTATCGAACTTGAGGTTGTCCCAAGGCTGGGCGTTTGTAAGCATATACCATCGGAGTGCATCGGCACCGTAGGTGTCAAGGGCCTGGAAAGGATCCACTGCGTTGCCCAGGCGCTTGCTCATCTTCATGCCGTTCTTGTCAAGGACAAGTCCGTTCGATATAACGCTCCTGTAAGCAACGCTGTCGAATGCCATGGTGGCAATTGCGTGGAGGGTATAGAACCAGCCTCTGGTCTGGTCAACTCCTTCTGCAATGAAGTCTGCAGGGAAGTTCCTGCCCTCATCCACAAGTTCCTTGTTCTCGAATGGGTAGTGAAGCTGTGCGTATGGCATCGAGCCTGAATCGAACCAGACATCTATGAGGTCCAGTTCTCGTTTCATTGGCTTGCCCGCATCGGAAACAAGAATGATATGGTCCACATACGGTCTGTGAAGTTCTATCTTCTCGTAATTCTCTTTAGTATATACTCCCGGAACAAAGCCTTTGGCCTTGTATGGATTCTCCTTCATGAAGCCTGCTGCAATGGATTTCTCAATCTCTGCATATAGTTCCTCAACTGAACCTATGCATTTCTCCGCTCCGTCCTCATCCCTCCATATAGGAAGAGGTGTTCCCCAGTAACGGCTTCTGCTGAGGTTCCAGTCGTTGAGATTCTCAAGCCACTTGCCGAATCTTCCTGTTCCTGTTGATTCAGGTTTCCAGTCTATGGTTTTGTTGAGTTCATACATTCTTTCCTTTGCAGCGCTTGCACGTATGAACCAGCTGTCGAGAGGATAATAGAGCACAGGCTTATCTGTTCTCCAGCAGTGAGGATAGTTATGGACATGCTTCTCTATCTTGAAGACCTTGTTCTGTCCCTTCATCATGAGGCAGAGTGCAACGTCAAGGTTAGGAGCCGCTGAAGCAGCCTTCTCATCATACTTGCCGTTAACCGTATATTGAGGATCGTATGCGTTCTTCACCCAGGCGCCCTCAAATTCCCTGTAAATGTCAAGGTTTACAAAATTCTTCACGAATTCAGGATCAAGTTCCTCTGTCCTGTAGAATTTTCCTGTAAGGTCAACCATAGGGCGGGTTTCACCCTTGCGGTTTATCATGAACAGGCTTGGAATACCTGCAGCCTTTGCAACAAAGGCATCGTCGGCACCGAATGTAGGTGCAATGTGAACTATTCCTGTACCATCTTCAGTGGTGACATAATCTCCAGGAATGATTCTGAAAGCTTTCTGTGAAGCGTCGGCAATCCTTATTCCGGAAGGGCAGTCAACCGCATTGCTGCAGGATGCATCGGCAAGTTCTACAGGTTTCACCCAAGGAATGAGCTGTTCGTATTTCATACCAACGAGATCGGATCCCTTGTACTCTCCCACTACCTGGAAAGGTACGAGCTTGTCACCGGCCTTGTAGTCCTCCAATGCAATGCCCTCCGCCTTTTTATTGAAATGGGAATAAAGCAGCGGCTTGCCGAGAACTACTGTAATCTTCTCTCCTGTATATGCATTGTATGTGCGTACTGCAACATAATCAATCCTTGGTCCCACACAGAGAGCCACGTTTGAAGGAAGTGTCCACGGGGTTGTTGTCCAGGCAATGAAATACGGGGTACCCCAGCCTGTCATCTCAGGCTTTGGATCAAGCATCCTGAACTGACCCACGCAGGTTGTATCCTTTACATCGCGGTAACATCCCGGCTGATTGAGTTCGTGAGAGCTCAGGCCTGTTCCGGCTGCAGGTGAATATGGCTGGATAGTATAGCCTTTGTAAAGAAGGCCTTTGTCGTAAAGTTTCTTGAGCAGATACCACAATGTCTCAATGTATCTGTTATCGTAGGTGATATATGGATTGTCCATATCAACCCAGTATCCGATTCTCTGGGTAAGATTCACCCACTCGGCTGTATATTTCATGACCTCCTTGCGGCAGGCGGCATTGTATTCGTCAACGGAAATCTTCTTTCCTATGTCCTCCTTGGTGATTCCAAGCATTTTCTCCACACCAAGTTCAACAGGAAGTCCGTGAGTGTCCCATCCGGCCTTTCTGTTGACAAGATATCCGCTCTGTGTCTTGTAACGGCATACTGCGTCCTTGATGCTTCTGGCCATTACGTGATGTATGCCCGGCATTCCGTTGGCAGAAGGCGGTCCTTCAAAGAAAATGAATTTCGGTCCGGCTTCCCTGAGCTTCAATGCACGCTCAAAGCAATTCTCCTTTTTCCATTTTTCAAGCACACTGGCATTCACCTCAACAAGGTCCAGATTCTTATACTCTGCAAATCCCATATCAACAGTTATTTTTTTAAAACTGCAAAGATACGAAAATCACTGCAAAAACCCTTATTTTTCCTATATTTGAACTTTCTTAAAAATCAGTATTTATGAGCGTGAATATTTTGGATCTGGTGTTTGGAGTGATAATTGTTGCAATGGCAATAATCGGTGCTTTCAAGGGCTTCGTAAGACAGGCTGTAGGCCTTCTGTCAATATTTGCAGGTGTATGGTGCGCCTTCAAGTTCAGTTCCTGGGCCGCCGTGAAAGTTCAGCAATGGTGCCATGCCGGAGAAAGGACTATGTACATTGCCTGTTTCATAATAATAGTTGTTCTGGTGATACTGCTCGGATGGCTTCTTGCCCGTTTCATTGAGAAGATACTCAAAATAAGCACACTGGGATGGCTGAACAGGCTTCTTGGCGCAGTGCTTGGAGCAGCCAGGATCATACTCCTGCTTTCCGTAATGGTATACGCTTTCAACAGGATAAACGCCGGCTGGGATCTGGTGGACAGCGCTACCCTGAAGGAATCATCCATCTGGGTATGGCTTGTGAATCTGTACGAAAAGCTGTTCCCTTATCTGCTCAGTATCAAATTTTAAGCTCTATCTTCTTACCGCCGGCAAGAATCACGCCGCCGATGATAGCCAGGCTGCCTATGGTGCCTATGAAGGTAAGGCTCTCGCCAAGTATCAGCACTGCAGCCACAAGGGTGAAGAACGGATTCAGGTAAATGTAATTTGTACTGGTGACATTTCCCAGGGCGGCCATCACCCTGTTCCATACAACGTATCCTATGAATGACGCCAGAAGTCCCAGGAAGAGCAGGTTGAACAGCACCTTGCCGCTGCACAGAAGGGAAGTAAGGCTCTCCGAACCATCATATAGCAGTCCCCAGGTATTTCCACCATCGATAGTGGAAGTTACTGAAGCATCATAAATCACAAACGGCACGATTGTAATCAGTCCCCAGAAGAAGACTTTTCTTGTAGCGAACAGGCTGCCGTACTCGTTGGTAAGCTGGCCTGCAAGTATGCTGTAAAGGGCCCACCAGGCTGCCGCCAGCAAAGCCAGGAGATCTCCAAGAACCGGATGAGGCGCAGAAACGGCGTCAGCCTCGGCACTGGCGCCTTCAAAGATAATCATAGCCATACCAACAATACACAGCACAGTGCCCAGAAGCAGATTCCATGAAAACTTCACCTCTTCCAGACCGTCCGATATCTTTCCCTTGAAATATTTCTTTACAGCGATGGTTGCAAGGGCCGTTATCAATGGAACAGTTCCCACTATGAATGACACATGGCTGGCCTGAGTATAACTGACAGCTGTGTTTTCCGCAAGAAAGTACAGGGATCCACCGCTGATACCAAGGAGCAGGAAATAGAACTCATCCTTGAGATTCTTTGCCCAGAACTTTGAACTGCCCTTCTTATGTTTGGCTGTGAGCAATGTCCACATGCATATGTATGCAATCAGAGACCTCAGCACAAAAACGCCAGTTGGACTGAAGCCGGCATTCATCAGCACCTTGCTGGATATGAAGGTTGTTCCCCAGACCGCCGTTACAACCAGCGCATAGATATGATACAAGAACTTTCCTTTTCCCATTACAGAAGTTTTTTAGGTTTGCCTGCCACAAAGTCCTTGAGATAGAATGGTTCGAAATATGCCACGTCCTTGAAATCGGACTCCTGATATGCCTTGCTTGCGGCAACGCGCATTCCGCTTGCCTTGAGTCTTGCATCAATGAATGCAAGGCTGCTGCAAAGACGGCCTTCCTCCTCCAGAAGCTTCCTGAATTTGCCGGAGCCATCGCCAGTGAAGGATATGCCTTGGTTTATATATTCCTGATATGAGTCAGAGTCGAGTATTTTGGCCTCTGTGGCTGCAAGAGTTCTTCCATCGGGAGTGAAGACTGCGGAGTAAACCTCCATCCTGCGGGCATCTATCATTGGTATGACAACTGCGGAATCGCTCATTGAGCCTGCTTCAAGCGTGTCTGCAGCGCACTGCGCCATGGCTGCAAGGGTATTGACAGCTATCAGTGGCTTTCCTGCCCCGTAACAGAGTCCCTTGGCAAGGGAAAGCCCCACCCTGAGGCCTGTATATGAGCCCGGGCCCTCACTTATGGCAACGGCATCGCAGTCCTTGAGGGTAAGGGAATTGCGGACAAGCAACTGCTCAACCATAGGGGCAAGCAGTGCGGCCTGTGTCCTTGGCCTGTCCTCGAATATCTCATCAATTATATCAGTTCCACTACTCAGTGCAACAGAACAGCAGTCTGTTGCGCTCTCTATCAAAAGTAAAAGCGGTTTTGTTTCGTTCATTGTCCTATCATTCACTGAACCCTATTTTTCTCAGTAACCTTTGCTCCGGACCTGAGTTCCTTGTTTATTGCATTGAAAGGTCCGGTAACAATCTTCGTATCCTTATCTATTCCGTCAATCACCTCAACCTGCAGCACATCCTGAATGCCTGTCCTGATCTCTCTGGCCTGCACCCTGCCGTTCTCAACAACAAAGACCTGCTGATGCACTGCTGAGCCATAATCCAAGGAATCAATGAGGCCGGAACGTGTGGTTATTGCCTGGAGAGGTATTACAAGGGCATTGTCATGCCTGAGAGTTTCTATTGAAACAGATGCGCTCATTCCCGGACGCAGAGGCATTGATCCGTCCTTGATCAGATGCTGGTACGATTCTGGCAGTATGAGGACCTTTACCTCGAAATTGGTGACCTGATCCACCGATGTCCCGGCGCTCTTTGAAGAGGATGCTATCTGCGTAACCAGACCCTTGAACTTTGCGTCGGGATATGCATCAACTTCCACAAGCGCTGAATCGGAAAGATTTATCTTTATGATATCGTTCTCGTTCACGTCAACCATCACCTCCATATTTCCAAGATCGGCTATTCTGAGCATCTCGGTTCCCGCCATCTGGCCTGTACCAACCACTCTCTCGCCTTTCTCAACGCTGAGTTTGGATATTGTACCGTCCATTGGAGCATATATGGTTGTCTTCACCAGATTCTCGCGGGCTTCCTTCAATGCCGCCTGATAACTGCGTATATTGTACTCACAGGCGCGCAGCTGCTCCTTCCCGGCCTCATACTGCGCCTTGGCGGCTTCATACTCCGATTTTGCTATGGCCTGCTTTGACAGAAGCTTCTCAGCCCTTGTGTGTGCGGATTCAAGCTGCACCATCTGGGCCTTCTGCTGCTTGTACTGAGCCCTTGTGGAATTCAAGGAGGCCTCAGCCCTCTCAACGGCTGACTGATATACATCCTGCTTGATTTTCAGCAGAAGATCTCCTTCATGAACGAAGTCGCCCTCCTTCACATTGAGTTCCACAATCTCACCGGAAACGTCAGGAGAGATCTTGACCTCTATTACCGGCTGAACCTTCCCGTTTGCAGGAATTGTCTGGGTTATACTTGATATCCCGGGACATTCGCATTCAACTGAAACAGCCTTGTTCCCCTTCAGCACTCCATTCAAAATGAGCAGCACAACAATGGCAAGGGCCGCAACAAGCGCTATGCGTCCGGTTCTTCCTTTAGCTTTTTTGATATCTTTAGCCATAGCTGAAAAATTTATCTGATTGGTATACCTCTGTAAAAATCAAGTATCTTGGTGAAGAGAAGATACTGGTATTTGGCCTGGACACACTCGGAAGCGCTCGAAAACCAGTTATTCATTGCAACTATCACCTCGGTTGTTGTAGCGGCTCCCTCCTGGGCCTTGAAATCAACCACCTGCCAGGATTCATGGCTGGCCGCGGCAGAACTCCTGGCAGCCTGATACTTCCTGTAGGAATTCAGAACATCAAAATAAACCGACTGCACTTCCTTGTAGAGCTCCTGCTTTGCTCTGTCAAGATTATACTGGCTGTTCTGCACGTTCAATCTGGCATTGTCCGTGTTTATCCTTGCCTTGAGGCCCGAGAAGATGGGTATGCTCAGGCTCAGTCCAAGATACGGGTTCTTGTTGTCATTGAACTGAGAGAAGAAAGCCGCTTTCTGGCTGTCTGTATAGTATGTTCCGTATGTTGCTGAAACGGACAGCTGGGGATAATAGTTCCCTTTTGCTATCTTAAGGTCTATCCTGCTCTTTTCAAGTGCGAACTCGTTCATCCTGATTTTCGGGAGCCTGAGTGCGTCGTTGAATATTTCGTTGAAATCCAAACCCTCAGGGCTTATGAGAAGTTCATCGTTCTGAGGAATCTCAACCCGGAAATCCTTCTGCTGCTCAATGCTCAGGTTCAACAGCTGGGCCAGGCCGAGATATGCGTTTGAAAGATTGTTCCCCGAATTCACAAGCTGAAGCGAATCCTGGGCGGCCTTTGCCTGCATTTCAAGATAGGTGCTGTATGGCTCGCTGCCTTCATCAACAAGCACTTTGGTGTTGGCTGCTTTCTGAGCTGAAGCCTCGCAGCTTTTCTTGCTCAGTTCATTTATTTCGTAATAAAGAAGCACCTGCAGATAAGAATTTGCAACCTCCACCGATATCTCATCCTTGAGTTTCCGGTAGTTTTCCGTTTCCAGTCTTAGAGCCATCTTCCGGCTTTTTATAGTATTCTGCTTGGACAGACCGGAAAATACGGTGAGTCTGGCATCAATGCTTGCAGATGTGTTCAGCGTAAGGCTTCTGGAGATTCTGAGCTCCTGTACGTTCACGGACCTGCCCCAGTTCAGCGAATGGGAAACACCGCCTGTAATGCCTGGTGCAAGGTCAAGGTAGGATTCACGCAGATCGTTCCTGCTTCTGGCCAGCGCTATTTCCTCCTGGGCTATTGAAATATTGTTTTCAATGGCATAGTCCACACATGCTCCAAGACTCCAGCACGCCGCCTCTTTTGTCTGTGCACACAGGCCAGCGTGATGAATCATTGCGCTTCCAAGCAGCAAAAGCTGAGCCAGACATACAGATACAAAAAATTTTCTTGACATATTATACCTCCAGTACGATATCCAAACCGCAAATTTAATCATTTTCTTAAACATTCCTGTATGATATGAAATAATAAGAGGGAGGCGTCTTCATGAAAAGAGACCTCCCGTTTACAAGATTCCAGGCCGCTGCTAATTTGCCGCAGCCAGACGCATTCTTCCTGCAAAGGTTTCCCTGCAGTACTTTATGATACTCACGGTCACACCAACAAGGATTCCTATCCTATAGACCAGCCCAGCCACCGCGCTGCTCTTCCCTCCCGCTATGGATATACTCTCCACAGCGCTCAATTCCACGAAATTTCTCATAACGCCGCACTTTTACCGATTTTGAATCCTTTGATGAAATCGCTGCTGTAATCCCAGATAAACTTGATAAATCTCTTTACCATCCCACCAAGTTTATACGGGTTCAGTCCACCGCAAATCAATTGCTCCTCCACACTCAGAGGCCTGAACTTTCTTTCAGAATTTCTTTCATTCTCCATAATACCAAGTTTTTCTTTGCCTGCAAGGTTAAAGGTGTGCAGACTTCACCTCCGGCGTGCACCGCCTATTCATTTGCGCAAATGTCGTCTGTTTTCAGATATATCACCCTGTCTCCTCTCCTCAGCATGGAATCATCGTGCGATATGAGCACGACAGTCTTTCCACATCTGCATCTTTCACGAAGAAGATCAATGATTTTTTCTCTGGAATCCTTGTCGAGAGCATCAGTTGCCTCATCGAGCAGCAATATCTGCGGATCGGCGAACAGAGCCCGGGCCATCAGCAGTTTCTGCCTTTCTCCATTGCTGAGCGAAGCGCCTCCGAATCCTCCTACTTTTGACAATATATTCTGAGGAAGTCTCCTTATCAGCTCTCCAAGCCCCACGGACTCCATTGCTTCAACAGCCCTGCTTATACTCCTGTCGGTTTCCTCCGCAAAGCAGCAGACATTGTCAAGCAAGGTTCCAACCCATAAGCTGTCACTTCCCCTGAGCACGAGCACATTCTTTCTCAGGAATGAACTTTCCAGTCCGGCTATATCAATTCCGCCTATGCTTATCTTGCCTTCCAGAGGGAGATAGTCCTTGACAAGCAGCGAGGCCAGAGTACTTTTTCCACAACCGTTGGGCCCGCAAATGATATTCATCATTCCCGGACTTAACCTTATATTCAACCTGTTCCACAACGGAAGTCTTCCAGCATACTCGAACCGCAGGTTCTCAAAGACTATATCTCCCGAAAAAAGGTGTTTGTCATATTCACATTCATTGTCATTATGTTCAGATCTCCCGAGACTTATTATTTCAAAGACCCTGCGCCAGCTCACGCCGGCCTGCGCCAGTTCCGTGGACAGTTCCACGGTATTCTCCAATGGGGCTGTAATGAACCAGCACAGAGCGTACATGGAGACCAGGCAGCCAAGGCTCAGTTCGCCCCTTGAAACCATAACAGTCCCTGCTATGATCACAGTTATTGTGATTCCTCTGGCAAGCAGCTGGGAAAACAAACTCAGAAGGGCATTGACATTGCCCTCGCGCCTCATGGTGCCGGCAATTGTTGAGAATTCCGCATCGAGCTGTGCACTGGCAACTCCTCCCATGCAGAAATGCCCTATGGCGGCCCTGTCTGTCATGAAATTCACGAAACGGGACTGATATACGGATATTCCGCCGGCCAGCAGGTGGCTGTACTTTCTGTTGATTCTGTCAGTAATCTTATAAAGCAGCATGTAAAGGGGAATGAATGCCATGAGCACCGCCCCGAACATACGGCTGTATGAAAATGTGATACACATTGCAATGCATAAGGTCATGAAGGAGACAAATAAGGATACCAGGGTGTCTGAGAACAGTTTCCTGATTTTGGGAATGTCGGCAATCCTTGACGTGAGATCGCCGGCGTCGAACTGAGATGTTTTAAAAAGTGATAAGCATAGCAAGTTCCGCGAGTAACGGGATAGAATCCCGGTATCCATATTTGTCATTGTCCTTACGGAGTATCTGTTGTTTGCCAGTGAAAGAAACAGCTGAAGCACAAAAATGAGCATCACAATTGCTGAAACAGCCGCCATAAGCGCCCAGTCTCCTTCAGGTATCACCGTATCAATCAGGTACTGCAGAATAAGTGAATCGGCTATTCCAAGCAGTGAAAGAACGGAACCGAGGAAAATGAGCAGCAATATCTCCTTTATATGCTCCAGCCCATAGTTCAACATCTGCCTGGCTATTGAAACATCTCCGGAAGCCTTTTCGGCGAATGAAGCGGACGGTTTGAGCGTTATGACTATGCCTGTCCATATATTGGCGAATTCAGACCTTGCGAACGTCTTCCTTCTGCCGAATGCCGGATCCATCACCGTGATTTTCCCGGGGTTCATATCATAAACGGCCATATAATGCAGCATACCCTCGCTGTTCAATGTATGTACCATGAAAGGCAACGGAACAGTTTCCAACTCATTCACATCCTTTTTCACCGCCTTTATTGCACTGGCCTCCATCCCGAGTTCCCTTGCTCCGCGCAATACACCCCGGACAGTTATGCCATCGTGAGTGCATCCGCACAGATGCCGCGCCCTGGTCAGGGAAACTCTTTTCCCCCACCATGCCGCTATTGAGCACAGGCAGGCCGCCCCGCAATCATAAGTGTCAATCTGCGCTATGTCAATTCCTCTCCTCATCTTTTAATAATGGCATCGGCTTGAACTCTCAGCTTTTCATCCCCACAACAAAAATCAATGATTCAAGCCGGTGCCATGCCCCAAGGGTACTTTTAGAAAACAAAACCATTTTTGAGACGAAAGACAAAAAGAAAGCCTCCCAACTCTTCTGCAAAGATGGGAGGCTGATTCCTGAATCAGGTGCTGAAACAGCAAAACTTTTTGAATTGCTGCTAAAATATGTTTCCTGAAATTTTCTGCTTTTTCGGGGAACTACAGGATTTTGCTCAGAACGGAAAGAATCCTTGATTTCTCGAATATCTGCTTGTCAACTATATTACCCTGAGCATCAAATATATAGATAGTAGGAATAGATGTAACGTTATATACCACCGGCGCCTGCGAGTATTCTGCAAGACCGTCACATACATTTATCCAAGGAAGTTTCTGAGCTCTGACCGTTGTTGCCCAGTTTGTCTTGTCGGCATCAACGCACACCTGATATATTTCAAGTCCTTTTGAATGATACTGTTCATAAATCTCCATAAGGTCATGGTTGAGCATCTTATGTCCTGCATCCTGTGCGGTCCAGAAATAAAGGATGAAAGGTTTTCCTGCCAGTGATGAAAGTTTCACCATTTCGCCGTTTACATCAGGCATTTCAAGTTCCGGATATGATATCTCACCTGCCGAGCTGACATGGCTGTTGAATGCAAGGGCGTCAGAAAAGCCTTTGATATCATCAACCAGCCTTGCCACATACTTACTGTTCGGATATTCAACACTGAGGGAATCGTAAACTCTCTGATAATAAGCCACGTCGTTAGGCTCGCCGAACAATGGAAGCGTTGGGGCAACCCTCTGGTAAAGCAGATTCACATTTGCAAATGAATATGGATTGCTTATTATATATTTCACAGCCTGACGTTTGTATGTTATGAAAGCCTGTCCCATCTTGTGAGCTACATCGGCAAGCTGCACATTGTTTTCCTGACTGCGCGCCGTCTGAAGTATGACTGCGAGTGAATCCAGGGTTCTGTTTGCATTGTCCACCATTGCATTTACCTCAATGAGGGAGCTTGTGTTCTCAGAGCCGCTCACCTCCAGATTGCGTCCCAATGTGTCAACGCTTACCTTTACATTATCACCACCTTCGAGAATGAGTTGGGCAATGAGATTCCTGCCGTATGAAAGATAATAGAACTGAGGGTTCTTTTCCGTAACTGGAACAATGCATTTGCCAACGCCGCTTCCATTGAGCTTCATGGTATCAACCACGCTTACTTCATCTGTCTTGAGAATTGAAACCAGAACCTGCTTTCCGGCTCCGTCCTTGAGATTGAGTACGATTTTAGCCTTGTTGCCGCCCGTGCATGAAACAATGGCGAGTGCTGCTAGAGCAATGAGAAGAAGTTTTTTCATATAAGTTTCAATGATTTTGCAGGTTTTGCTATTTGTTCTGACTGTTGAATGCTTCGGATATGGATTTTGCTATGGAAGCCATCTCCTGAGGATCAAGCGAGAGTTTCTCCTTCTTGAAATCGAGATCTCTCTCGCTGTTCAACGGAACAAGATGTATGTGTGTATGAGGCACTTCCATTCCAAGTACCGCTACGCCAACCCTCTTGCATGGGCATGCGGTCTCAATGGCGGCAGCCACCTTGCGGGCAAAGTCCCAGATTCCTGAATAAGTACCGCCATCGAGGTGGAAGATATAGTCATCCTCAACTTTTCTTGGAATTACAAGGGTGTGTCCTTTTGCAAGCGGTGCTATGTCAAGGAATGCGTAGAAATTCTCGTCCTCAGCAACTTTGTATGAAGGTATTTCGCCTGCTGCTATTCTGCTGAATATTGTTGCCATAAGCTTTAAAATGGTATTATGAAATGACTACAATGAGATTTCAAGGATTTCGAACTTGAGCATGCCGCTAGGCACCTGAACGTCAACAACATCGCCTTTCTGCTTACCCATAAGCGCCCTGCCTATAGGTGTTGTGGCCGCAAGCTTGCCCTCCTTGATGTTAGCCTCGCTCTCGCCTGTGAGCGTGTACTGCATGACCGCTCCTGTCTTGAGGTTCTTGATCTTCACCTTGTTGAGCATCTGCACATGGTCCGTGTTGAGTTTCGATTCGTCAATGACCCTTGCATTGGCCACCAGATTCTGCATCTGTGAAATCTTGAGTTCCAGCAGGCCCTGGGCCTCACGCGCTGCATCGTATTCGGCGTTCTCGGAGAGATCTCCCTTGTCCCTTGCCTCGGCAATGGCCTTTGAGATTGCAGGTCTTTCAACTGATATCATGTGTGCGAGTTCCGCCTTGAGTTTGTCCAGTCCTTCCGCTGTCAAATAATGTATGTTTCCCATAATGAACAAAATTAAAAAGAAGCAGGCTAAACATTAGCCGGCCCCTGTACCTTTTCTATTTGAGCACAAAGTTAATAAAAAATAAATTGAAACTGAAAAATCATAATTTGCCGAATTTGTGAATATCTTTTACTTTTGCACACTGTAATACTTTGCATGAAAGACCGATGAAACTTGTTTTACTGAGCATTGCACTTCTTGCATTATGCGTTTTCGGGATGTGTTTCAACATCATTTTCCGCAAGAACGGAAAATTTCCTGACTCAGAGATAGCGCATAACAAGGCTCTGCGCGAACAGGGCATAAAATGTGCGAAGATGGAGGAGAAACAGATATGGGGGAACGGCAATGGCAGGAGGAGCGGCGCAGCCGGTAAGCGCGCCGATGTTTCCTGCGAGGATTGCAGCATTGACTGCGGCCTTTCCCAGGAGGTCAAGGACATGCTAAGAGGCGGGAACGCTTGCAAAAATAAGAATTAATTGAAACAGATATGGGAATAGTAGCGATTGTAGGAAGACCTAATGTTGGAAAATCCACTCTTTTCAACAGACTCATAGGTGAGAGGAAAGCAATAGTTGATGAGATTGCCGGAGTTACCAGAGACCGTAATTACGGCAGATGTGAGTGGTGCGGAAAGGAGTTCTCCATAATTGACACAGGAGGATACACAACAAATTCAGACGACACATTCGAAACGGAGATAAAGAAACAGGTGAAGCTCGCCATTGAAGAGGCGGACGTGATTCTTTTCCTTACTGAAGTTGGAACCGGAATAACTGATTACGATGAGGAAGTGGCCTCTCTTCTGCGCAGGGTGAAGAAGCCTGTGATTCTGGCCGTTAACAAGGTTGACACAGGAGACAGGATGTACGGCATATATGAATTCAACGCACTTGGCCTTGGAGAGCCTTTCGCCATTGCCGCAGCCGACGGCGGCGGTACAGGAGACCTGCTCGACAAAATATGCGAACTGTTGCCCGAGGATAGGAAAGAGGAGGAGGAAAGCGCACTTCCAAAGATTACAATAGTTGGAAGGCCGAACGTTGGCAAAAGTTCCATGACCAACGCTCTTCTTGGAGAGGAACGCAACGTGGTTACACCCATTGCAGGTACAACAAGGGACTCAATTTCAACCCATTACAACAAGTTCGGTTATGAATTCGAGCTCATAGACACCGCAGGCCTCAGGAAGAAGACCAAAGTAAGCGAGGACCTTGAGTTCTATTCAGTGATGAGGGCCGTAAGGTCAATAGAGAACTCCGATGTGTGCATCCTCATGATTGATGCGGCAAACGGCATAGAGAGTCAGGACATGGCCATTTTCAACCTCATTCAGAGGAATAAGAAAGGCTGCGTGATAGTAGTGAACAAATGGGACACCATACAGGGTAAGGACAGCAACACAATGAAGCTCTTCAAGCAGGACATTCTTGCCAGGATATCTCCTTTCTCCGATGTCCCTATCATATTCACTTCCGTGATAAACAAGCAGAGGATACTTGACGTTCTCAAGGCGGCATTCGAGGTTGCACAGAACTATCTCAGGAAAATCCCTACTTCAAAACTGAACGAAGAGATGCTCCCTGAAATAGAGAACTACCCGCCACCTGCAACCAAGGGCAAGTATATTAAGATAAAGTTCATCACCCAGCTGCCTACAAGAAGCCCGTCATTCGCCTTCTTCTGCAACCTTCCGCAGTACGTGAAGGACCCTTACAAACGTTATCTGGAGAACCGCCTGCGCGAACATTTCCAGTTCACAGGCTGCCCTGTACAGATTTACCTGAGACAGAAATAATCTTACACAGCGATAGCAAAGCGCCCCGCCTGCATCCACTGCAAGCGGGGCGATTATTATTTCAAGCCGCTTCCTCTATTAGAATACGAAACTTGTGCTTATAGACTTGTAGTTGTAAACCTTCTCTATGATATCGGCAAAGATGTCGGAGATTGAGATGACCTTGATCTTTGAAGCATCGGCTCCCTCAGGAACTCTCAAAGGAATGGTATCGGTAACTATGAGTTCGGCGAGTGCGCTGTTTGCAATGTTATGATATGCAGGGCCTGAGAGAACAGCGTGTGTTGCAAGAGCGCGTACACTCTTTGCACCCTTTTCCATAAGCATGTTGGCTGCCTTGGTAAGAGTACCTGCCGTATCAACCATATCGTCTATGATAACAACGTTACGGCCTTCAACGTCACCGATGGCTGTCATGCTGCCAACAACGTTGGCTCTCTCCCTTGACTTGTGGCAGATGATCATCGGACAACCCAGAACCCTTGAGTAAGCGTTCACCCTCTTTGCCGCGCCCATGTCAGGAGCTGCAAGTGAAAGATTGTCTATCTGCATGTTCCTCAGGTAAGGAAGGAATACTGAACTTGCATACACGTGGTCAACAGGGAAATCAAAGAAACCCTGGATCTGGTCTGCGTGAAGGTCCGCTGTCATGATTCGGTCACAACCGGCGGCTGAAAGCAGATTGGCAACGAGCTTAGCACCTATTGAAACTCTAGGACGGTCCTTCCTGTCCTGTCTTGCCCAACCGAAATAAGGCATTACTGCAATAACCCTGTGAGCTGAAGCCCTCTTTGCCGCATCAATCATGAGAAGCAGTTCAAAGAGATTGTCAAGAGGCGGGAATGTTGACTGAACAATGAATACGTTGTTACCTCTGATGCTCTCCAGATAAATTGGCTGGAATTCACCGTCGGAGAATACGGTAACGTCTGACTGTCCGAGTTCAAGACCAAGTGCAAGGGCAATCTTCTGAGCAAGAACTTTCGAACCTCTGCACGCAAAGATCTTGATGTTGTGCGAATGAACTATATTAGGCTGCTGCATAAATTTATATTGTTAATGTTGTTGTTTTTCCAATTCACTTTCCTCAATCACATATTCAATATACCCGAGCAGTTCCTCCTTGCCCAGAGCGGACTCGGAAGATGTGCAGAACACAGGAGGCAGTTCCCCGAAACGGTCCCTGAGCTCCTGTTTGTTCTTCTCCAGCTGCGCGGCACGGGTATTGGTGCCGAGTTTGTCCGCCTTGGTGAACACAAGGGCGCAAGGCACGTTGGCCTCATCGAGCGCTTCGAGGAATTCCATATCTATCTTCTGTACAGGAAGTCTGAGGTCAAGCAGCACGAACAGCACTTTCAGTTCCTGTGAACGCCCCACGTATGAAGTTATCATCCTGTTGAGCTTCTCCCTTTCCGTCTGCTTGATCCTGGCATAACCATAGCCAGGCAAATCAACTATATGAAATTTGTCATTTACAAGGAAATAATTGATAAGCAGGGTCTTGCCAGGTGTAGAAGATGTTTTTGCAAGCTGCTTGTTGCCGCAGAGCATGTTTATCAGCGATGACTTGCCAACATTGGATCTCCCTATGAATGCGAATTCGGGAAAACCACCGGCCGGCTTCCTTGCAACGTCCGTGCAACTGCCCTTGAATATTGCTTTGCTAATTTTCACGGCAAAAAGATTCTATGCAAAAGTACGAATTAAATGCTTACTCCCCAAATTCTCTTGAAGCAATACGCTCAACCCTGTACTCAAGCATTGTCTTTTCCATGACTATTGTAATCGTACCCTCGGCGGGAAGCCCCTGCGGGCTGGATATTCTTCTTCCATCCTTGTCAAGAATCATTGCAAAGCCCTTACCTATTATTCTTGCAGGATTCACGTTCTCCAACTTGCTCTCCACAAGTTTCAGAGCATTCTCCCGTGAAGCAAGCACAGCGCTCACCGCATACTGTATCCGCTTTTCAAGAGCGTTAAGCTCCATAGCCTGAGCATTCACCCTGCCGGCAACCGCCTCACTCAGCCTTGCGCCAAGCCCGGCCAGCCTGTTCCACTGATTCTCGAACATTTCCAAAAGGAAGTCAGCCACAGCCGTAGGTGTCTTGAACCAGCTGTGCGCCACCATATCAATCACGTGATAGTCCCTGTCGTGCCCTATCCCGGTAAACACAGGAAGCGGAAACTGAGCCACATTCAAGGCCAGCTCATAGTCATCGAACGGCATCAGATCCATATCGCCGCCCCCGCCCCTGATAATAACCGCAATATCATATTCATCCTCCTCCACCTGCGACAGGGCATCAATTATCCCCACCGCACAGGCCTCACCTTGCATCGGTGCGGCAAAAAGAGTGCAGCTGATCGAGCCCGCCCAGCGGCTCTGCCCGATGTGCTTGAGGAAATCACCGTAGCCGGCCGCCCCCTCAGCGCTCACAACGGCAACCCTGAATGGCAGCACAGGCAGTTCCAGAGATGAATTCAGCTCGAACATTCCCTGCTCCTCAAGTCTCTTTATGGTTTTCTGCCGTTCCTGTTCAATACCACCCAGCGTGAATCGTGGATCCAGATCATAGACAATGAGTGAGAGTCCCCAGACTGCGGAATACTCAACCGCCACATTGAGAAGCATCTTCATTCCCTTCCGAGGATTAGTTCCAGCACTTTCGCGGAAATAAGAAAGCAGAGCATCAGCCCTTCTGCGCCAGATTATTGCGCGCGCCTTGGCAAGCACACGCCCGGAAGACTCGTCAATCTGCACGAGCTCCATATAGCAGTGCCCGCTTGAATTGATGCTTATCTGCGAAACCTCACCGCTCACCCAATACAAATCCGGCAATGCCTCCTTCACCGCATCCCCTATCATCTCCTGCAACTTGAGCAGAGTCAACTGTCCATCTTCCATAGCCTCATTCTTTTCCACGAAATTAGCACATCCCCTAAAGATTTGCAAAAAATGAAGTCAAACTGTAGAAGCGACCGGAATTTTATTAATTCAGAACAATTATGGCACGCAATTTGCAAGTATTTCAGACGTAAAAGTTTTCATAGGTTAAAAAATAAGTGATAGGTAATAAGAGCCGGATTTCGCAAGAGGTCCGGTTTTTATTATGCCCTGTTCCGTGAAATTCATTACCTTTGTTCCGGTAAACCAAATCAAATGCACGAAAGTATGGAGAATGAGAGCAGGACACAGTTGGATTACGAGCAGATAATGGCCCGGCTGGATGAAGTTGTTGGAAAAATTGAAACACCTGAGCTTCCATTGAAAGAGCTGGAACCTCTGCTCAAGCAGGCAAAGGAATTGATAGCGCAGGCCCGCAAGCAGCTTGAGGGTTACAGGACGGATTTTGAAAAGGCACTTGAACAATGATAGCGGCAACAGGTTTTTTCGACGGTGTTCACAAAGGGCACAGGAAAGTATTGGAGACTGTCAGCACTATCGCCAGTAAAAAAAAGGAAGAAAGTGCAGTGATAACTTTCTGGCCCCACCCAAGGACGGTGCTGCAGCAGGATGCGGGTGACCTTAGGCTGCTCAACACAATTGAGGAAAAGAAGAGTCTCATTGAGGGTGCAGGGATTGACAGGAGCATTGTGATTCCTTTCACCAGACAGTTCAGTACCCTTTCAACGGAAGAGTTCCTGAAGCAATATCTCATTGACAGATACGGAGTAAGCACACTTGTGATAGGTTATGACCACAGGCTGGGCAAGAATGTGAACCAGAGCCAGCAGGACATGATTGCCATTGCCAACAGGCTCGGACTCGAAGTGGTCCGCTGCAATGAGTTCATAATGGACGGCAACATAATCTCATCCACCAAAATCAGGAACCTGCTTTCCAACGGTTCGGCAAGAAGGGCCAACGAGTTCCTGGGATACGAATATATGCTGGGCGGCGTGGTTCTCAGGGGCAACGGTCTTGGAAAGGGGCTTGGATTCCCAACAGCAAACATAGGGCTGTACAATCCGCTCAAGGCTGTCCCGCAGGACGGAGTCTATGCTGTAAGAGTAAAAGTGCTGGACCAGTGGAAGCAGGGAATCTGCAACATAGGCCTCAGACCCACCCTTACAGATTCTTCCAACAGGGTGATAGAAACCCATATTCTGGATTTCTCGGAGGAGATTTACGGCCTTGACCTTGAAATACGTTTCCTGGAAAAACTCCGCCCGGAGTGCAAGTTCTCTTCCAGAGCGGAGCTTGTTGAACAGATGCGCGCAGATACTGAAAAGGCGCACAGGATCATTTCTTCCTTATGACATTGAGCCCGTCTCGCAACGGGATTATCACATTCTCCACCCTGGAATCATTGGCAACCAGCTCATTGAACTCCATAATTCCCTTGGTCTGGGCATCAATATGCTGCGGCGCAGCGCCAGGTTTCAGGTCCATTTCCAGAACTTTTCCTGACCATAGTACATTGTCGGCCAGAATAAAACCGCCGGGGCGGACTTTGTCAATTATGGCATTGTAATATTTCACGTACTCGCGTTTGTTGGCATCTATGAACACCATATCATACGGGCCACTCAGCTGCTTCAGACTTTCATTGGCATTGCCTAATATCAGGTTTATCCTGTCTTCAACTCCGGCACGTGTATATCCTTCGCGAATGACATCCTCAAGTTCATCATTGATTTCCAGAGCATCCAGATGCGCCCCATCAGGCAGTGCGCTGGCTATGCATATTGAGGAATAGCCTGTGAAAACGCCAATTTCCAGAGCCCGGGCCGGTCTTATCATTGAAGTCAGCAGATTGAGCAGCCTGCCCTCCACCGGACCGCAGAGCATGTGGGAATAGATGGAACGCAGATGAGTCTGCCTTTCAACCCAGTCAAGAGCCTCTGTTTGCCCTGTGGAATTCCTTTCTATGTATTCGTATAGGGGATCGTTCATGTTTCCTATAAAAAAGAGGCGTATGGAATAACCAGGCGCCTCAGTATCTTCTTGGATGCGGTTCAGTTATTTAACGCGCTCTCCGTATGATCTGTCCTCGGTCTTGACTCTTATCTTCTCGCCCTGAGTGATGAAAAGAGGAACCATTATGATTGCACCCGTTTCAAGAGTTGCCTCCTTCATTGCGTTGGTTGAAGCAGTATCGCCCTTGACTGCCGGCTCTGTATAGGTGACTTCAAGCTCTACGAATGGCGGGAGCTCGCATGTGAGACATCTGTCCTCATCAACGTGGAACATCATTTCAACATACTGTCCTTCTTTCATGAGGTCAGGATTGTCAACGAAGTCATTGTCAAGGTGAATCTGCTCGTATGTCTCGGTATGCATGAAGTTGTAACCGTCTTCATCCTTGTAGAGGAACTGATAAGGCCTTCTCTCAATGTTGATGGTCTCAATCTTTGCGCCTGCTGTGAAAGTGTTCTCAAGGATCTTGCCGTTCTCGAGGTTCTTGAACTTGCTCTTTACAAATGCAGGGCCCTTGCCTGGTTTTACATGCTGGAAATAAATCAATTTACAAGGCTTGCCATTGAAATTGAAATACATGCCGTTCTTGAAATCTGCTGTTGTTGCCATAAAAATGTATCTTGTTTATCAATTATTTTCTTTAATCTCGCAAAGATACCAATAATTTTGATTCTTTCAAATACGCCACAACCTCTTCCAACTGCCACTTGGGTGTTGAGGTGGCGCCGCATACTCCTACGCTCACACTTTCCTCCCATGCGTGTAAAAGCGGGCTGAACCACTGTGGCTGAATCTGGTCAATGCTCTGTATATGATAGGAATGCGGATTCACGCTCCTGCAAAGGTCATAAAGCACCTTGCCGTTGGAACTCTCCGCTCCACTCACAAATAGAATGACGTTGTGCTTTGCCGCAAAATTCACAAGATGCTCGTGTCTGTGCGCAACCTGCCTGCAGATGGTATCGTAAACGGTGAGCTTTTTACTTGAACGTTTCCTGATTTCCCCGCAAAGATATGCATAGTCCTCAGGATCCTTGGTGGTCTGTGAAAAAATCACAAGGTCACGGCTCCAGTCTATTCTCTCAATGTTCCTGATGACATTTTCCTTACCATCCTCACCTCGCAGCACATCAAGGATTATTGCATCGTTCCCTACCTGACCCACGAGTCCGTTGACTTCCGCATGTCCCTCCTTGCCGAAAATCAGCACCTGTGCGCCTTCCTCCTTATACACGTTCCTGATCTTGTCCTGCAGCTTGAGCACTACAGGACAAGTGCAATCAATCAGTCTGATGTTGTTCTTTCTGGCCAGTTCATACGTTTGTGGCGGTTCGCCGTGAGCTCTTATCAGAACAACGGCATTGTGCATGTTCCTCATTTCATCAAGGCCTATGATTTTCAAGCCGGAACCGGCCAAACGCTCGAGTTCCGAGCTGTTGTGGACTATTGCTCCCAGAGAATATAGTTCCCCGCAAAGTTTCAAATTCCTTTCAGCTGAATCAACGGCACGGATAACACCCGGGCAGAAACCTGACTCACTGTCCAGTTCCACGCATATGCTCAGCCGGTCATTCCCTCTCAATCGTGAATTGCTGGATATAGTTTCCATCTTCATTTGTTCTAACGAAAAGTGTGACTCTGAAGCTCTGGCCGCCGGCATTCAGAATGCCTATTGCATACTTCATGGGGGCAACTCCACTTTTGTGAATGATTGTGAATGACTTCACCTTGTATGTTGTGAAGAAATTGCGCACAATCTGGGTAGCCTGCCTTTTGCTGCAATCATTCACCTTACCAAGTATGTTTATTTCCATATTCCTGGCGAACCAGGAGGAAAGGCTTCTGGCGTCACCGCGTGAAATGTATTTTGCAATCGGGACAAAGGAATCGCTGCTGCGCTTGATCTGGGCCGTAACGGACTGACAGAAAAACATCTGCAGTACTGCGGATGCCAGTACGCATAATATGATTCTTATGTTCCTCGACATTTTCATCTGCATCTTTCCTGCTTACATGTTAGGTGTGGCGAACATCAGGACGTCATCCCTGCTTATTTCCGGCGATCCAAGGATAAGGAGCCTCTCTGTAACGTTCCTCAGTTCCCTTATGTTTCCGGTCCACGGATGGCTGGAGAGTTCCTCAAGAGCTTCATCGCTTATCCTACGTTCCGGCACGCCGTTCTCGGAACATATCTGACTGATGAAATGCTTGACCAGTACAGGGATATCCTCCTTCCTTTCAGCCAGAGACGGCACCTGGATAATAATGACGCTCAACCTGTGATACAGGTCCTCCCTGAATGTACCTTTCTTTATCTCCTCCTGAAGATTTTTGTTCGTTGCTGCAATGACCCTCACGTCAACGTTGATGTCCTTGTCGGATCCTACCCTGCTCAATTTCCTTTCCTGAAGCACTCGCAGGACCTTGGCCTGCGCCGCAAGTGACATGTCTCCTATCTCATCCAGAAAGAGTGTACCACCTTCGGCCTGCTCGAACTTTCCTTTATGCTGCTTGATTGCGGAGGTGAAGGAACCTTTTTCGTGACCGAAAAGTTCACTTTCAATGAGTTCACCGGGAATAGCGGCGCAATTGACCTCAATGAAAGGCATGGTGCTTCTGTTGCTCTTCTCATGAAGCCATCTTGCCACCAGTTCCTTGCCTGTTCCGTTTGAACCTGTGACCAGCACTCTGGCATCGGTGAGGGCTACCTTGTCTATCATGTCCCTGACCTTCCGGATAGTCTCCGACTGACCTACTATTTCCTGAACTCCTGAAACCTTCTTCCTGAGGATGCGATTTTCCTTTACAAGATGGGACTTGTCTGCAACATTCTTGAGAGTAACCATTATTCTGTTCAGGTCCAGAGGCTTTGAAATGAAGTCGTAGGCTCCCTTTCTCATACACTCCACTGCAGTATCAATGTCTCCGTGACCGGAAATCATCACCACAGCTGCATCCGTTGGCTGTGCCATGATATTCTCCAGCACCTCAACCCCGTCCATTCCCTCCATTTTAATATCACAGAACACAAGGTCGAACGTGCAGGATGCAAAGCAGTCGAGGCCATCCTTCCCGTTTGAAGCGGTAGATACCTCATGACCTTCCATCTCCACTATTTCCTTGAGTATATTCCTTATACTCTTTTCATCGTCAATTATTAAAATTTTCATGCAATGAACTCTATATTGAATTTTGTACGAAGAATTTCCCTTGCCCAGTCATATTCCTGCTCCATTGTCATATTGGAATTGTCAAGCACAAGTGCATCAGGCGCCTTGGTGAGCGGATCCACTTTTCTTGTGGAATCAATCCTGTCCCTCTTTCTCAGATTGTTCAGAACTTCATCAAAAGTTTCTGAGCCGCCTTTGGCCTTTATTTCCGCAAGCCGCCTCTGCGCCCGCACTTCCTCGGAAGCGGTCATGAATATTTTCAGTTCGGCATTGGGAAACACTGCTGTGCCAATATCCCTGCCATCCATTATAACGCCCTTGTCAACGGCCATGTCCCTAAGGATACGGTCCACATATATCCTTACGAAAGCAAGCGCTGAAATATAGCTCACCTTGTTGGAAATCTGCATGGTTCTGATCCTTGACTCCACATTGGCTCCGTTGAGGTAGGTCTCGCTTTTTCCGCCCCGATTCAATCTGAATGAGATTTCAATCTGCGGCAGAAGAGTTGCCAGCCAGTTAACCTTGATTTTGTTGCTGTCATCGATGAAACCGTTTGTGTATGCAAAATATGTGATAGCCCTGTACATTGCTCCTGTATCCACATATATGTAACCGAGTTTTGCCGCAAGACCTTTGGCAAAACTGCTTTTTCCGGTTGAAGAATAGCCGTCAATGGCAATTATTATTTTCCTGTAGTTCATATTCCACAAAAGTAATAAAATTCAGCGGCCGCTGAAAACTATATTTCATTGTACACAGGTATGCTGAAGCTGAAACATGCTCCACCCATTTCAGAAGGGCTGTATTCAATGCGGCCTCCCTCCTGCTGGACAATGTTCCGGCATATTGCCAGCCCAAGTCCTGTACCGCTTGTCTTCGTAGTGAATTTAGGACTGAAGAGCCTGTCAACATTCTCCGGAAGCACCCCCGGACCATTATCCTCCACTTTCACAATGTAAAAACCCCCATCCTGTTCAAGGGCAATCCTCACAAAGCCCATAGCATGCTGCGCTGAATCCGTCCCGGAAGAATCTATGGCCTGAGTGGCATTGGAGAGCAGGTTCATCAGCACTCGCACTATATTGCCCTTGCGCACATACACCTTGGCGTTCATTTCATCGGAATAGGCCGTGAACAGCACTTTCATATCGTCACGTGTGTCAAAAAGATTCTTCTGATTGAGGATAAGTTCATAAAGGTCCACAAGCTGAGGGGTCTCGGAATAGGACTTTGTAAAGGACGAGAACTCGGAAGCAATGTTGGCCAGATTGTCTATCTGCTCCAGTATTGAATCGGCGCTCTGCTCGAATTTCTCCTCCCATGATGAGATTCCCTTTTTCTTGAGCATCAGCAGATACTGTATATTGAGTCTTATAGGCGTAAGCGGGTTCTTTATTTCGTGGGCTATCTGACGGGCCATTTCATTCCATGCCTTCTCCCTTTCCGCTGTGGCCAGCCTTTTTGTGGATGTTTCAATGTAATCAACCATCTGGTTGTAGGAATGCACCAGAGAGCCCAGCTCATCGTGACGGTTGTAAATAATATGCTCGGCTCCCTTTGAAATGTCTGTCACCCTCATTCTGTCACCTATCAGGGATATAGGCCTTACAAGAGAACTGGAAAGGAAACGGCTGCTCACCAGAGCAACTATCAGAAGCAGGATGAACAGGTTCACTATAGTTGCCACAATGCCTGAAATGTCATTGCGGAAAGCCATTGTTCTGGCAAAATACGGTATGTTCACTATGGCAACAAGAGAGCCGTTTATATTATATAAAGGAGCATACATTGAATAATATGTAAGATTCTCTATCCTCTCCTTCTGTATCACAGCACGCTCGTTGTTGAAAACTATGTCATAGAATGCCTTGTTGTCCATTCTCGAAGAAAGGAGGAAACGCTTGAACAGTTCAATACGGGTGGAACGTATGAGACTGCCGTGAGGGTCAAAGAGATTGATGTCCGCCTGCAGGTTCTGGGCAAGGCGGTCCATGTTCTGGTTCAAATCCTGCGAATTCACATTCTTGTAAGTATCAACATACTTGCTGAAATCAGTGAGCGTGGACTGCGCTGTCACCAGTTTCTCCTCCATCTGCATTCTGTTGGCCGTATTGGAGTATGTAAGGAAAAGCCAGATTGAGCCAAGCCCCATGAACAGCAATGTGATTCCAAGGGAAATGGAAACCAGATTGGATATCTTCTTCTTTATTGAAGACTTGGGACTGCTCCTGTACCCTTTGATTCTTTTCACCCTTCGCAGATACAGCATCGTCTGGAAGATGGCTGCGTTGAACATGAGAAGGTATGAAAACGATATCAGGTATTGCAGAATGTTGCGGCGCAGGCGGCTTATCATTATCACAACGTCATCCGAGAATTTATATATGAACTGGCGATAGCCATCCTTCACGAATGTTGAATACCCCTCATTGAAGGCCCGGCTGTCCACTATCGAGCGGTACTTGAAATCTCCGCTGTAAACGGTAAGCTTCCCCTCCACATACTTGGCGTATGAATACTCAAGAGGCATGTTCACCTTGTCGGCAGTGGTATAGTCAAAGAGCAGTGCGGAATATGCCTCATTCTCCTTTGTAAGCCTGGAGTTCATATCTATGTACAGTCTGGCCCTGCCGTTCTCGGTAAGAATAGTGTATGCACCCAGATAGCTCACTCTGCCGTTGTAATTGTTCAGATAATGGAAGATGCACTTGTCGGAGATGGGCAGACCATACCTTTCAAGCTGGTCCCTGTAATATGAATTGATATTGACCAGACTCCTTCCATCCTGATAGAACAGCTGCTCGTCAGATGTTGAAACGGTCACCACTATTTCATATTTCCTTTCCACATTGGAGAAATAATGCTCATCCAGCCTCTTGGTTATCATTGATATGACTTCTGTTGAAAGCGGGCCGTTGAGCAGTTTGTTTATAATGGGGTCAAGCGGAATCTTGCTCTCCATGTTCCGGAGCTGGAGTTCAAGCGAAACATCCCTTTCAACTGACAGCTTGTTAAGCCACACTTCCGTCCTGTTGATTTCCCTGTAATGGCTCTTTATATTCACAACCAGCACCATATACAGCGACACCGCAAATACATACACGGCCAGCCACTTCCAGTTTATAACCGTACGGGCAAGAGGGAAACCGGCAAGTCTGAGGAACACCTGCAACAGAAGCATCAGAGCCACGAACAGCATTGCATATGAAACATAGCATAGAAGTGTGTACTGGTCAAGACCGGCCACGTTGAAAATCTCAAGAGTGATATTGGAATTGTCTATCAACGAGTTCAGGGTCCATCCTATGTAAAGGGCGAGCAGAACCGGCACCGCAAGGAATGCAGAAGCTTTGATTCTCCAGTGACTTCCTCTTTTGTTCGGTATGATCTTTCTCCTTATAATATATATACCATTGGCTACAAAATATGCAAACAGATTGATTATTAACAGATTGCCCAAAGATGAAAAAGGAGAGTAGTCCGCATAGAGATTCGGGGAGAAGATGGTGGAATCGAATCTGAGCATGAATCCTATGTAAAGGCCTGCAAGGGATATGGCCAGAGCACCGGCCACAGATATCAGGAAGCAGTTCAAGTTCCTTCTCCAGACAGCAAGCAAATAGAAACCGGCCAGAGCCATCAGCAGTGAAATCCAGAGAAGTATTATGTTGCCCTGTGACATTGACGGAGCCATGCTGCTTTCAACATTGAACAGAAGTTCGCCTGACTTTGTGGATACAGGTACGCCATCGCCGTACGTGACAGGCATTATGTTAATGCCTCCGGCGCTCAGCCGCGGATTCATCCTGCTCCTGAGTATGGCATTGTCCGACAGATATTCGGTCTTGATGAGCAATCCGGCAATGACTTTCATATCATCCCTGAGATATACTCTCACCACATACCAGGCGGAGCCCAGATTCACATACTGGAACTTGTCCGAGAGAAAGGCCAGCGGAGTGCTGAAATAATTTCTTGTATTGTACTGAAGCCTATACCAGTATGGAAGGACATCAACTTCATCATTGTTTATAGGGAACCGGTTCACCCAAGACTGTATTGTATCGGCACAATAGCGGTACACCACCATATCTTCAGGAAGGTCACCCAGTTTCAGCCACTCATCCGCTGGTGCGTCCAACGCTCTTCCGGCAAAATTGTCAAGGTCCTCGGTAAGCCTTGCTATCTTCTTTTCGAGTCTCGCCGCATGTCTTTCTGCATCATTGTAATCCGGACCTGTCAGCTGCGAAAGAGCGGCTGACACCAGAGCCAGGCAGAAGCATATCAGTGTGGACAAAGCCAGCGGCTTGTGCACAAGCTTCCCCAGCCACCCCATTTTCAAGAAGCGCTTGAAATGAACAACTGTATCATGACTTCTTTTCATATCTTTTCTACTTGTGATGGTATGGCTCGCCCTTTATTATTGTAAAGGCCCTGTACAGTTGCTCAAGGAAAATGCATCTCACTATCTGATGCGAGAATGTCATTCTGGAAAGGCTGAGCTTGCTGTTGGCCCTCTGATACACGGCCTGGCTGAATCCGTATGCACCTCCCACTACAAAAACAATGTCCTTTCCGGAAGACATCATCTTCTTTTCAAGGCTTGCAGCCCAGTCAATGGAACTGTACTCGTTTCCGCGTTCATCAAGAAGGATGACATCATCATCGGGCTTGAGAGACTTGAGAATAAGTTCACCTTCCTTTACCTTTACTTCCTCACGGCTCAGCGATGCCGCATACTTAAGCTGCGGTATATCAACTCTCCTGAACTGAGTGTAGAACTGCAATCTTTTCTGATACAGTTCCTCACCCCTGGCAGCAAAGCTGAATGTAGTCTTTCCAACTGTAAGGAGAGTGATTTTCATACCGTCAAAAATAAATGAGTTCGCTCAATCTCTTTCTATCAAACACTTTGGAACATACATTCATAACATCCTCCACACTTATCTGTTCCACCATACGGCGCGACATTTCAAAAGGACTTATCTGATTGAACACAAGCATGGCTTTGCTCATTCCTAGAGCCTGTGATTCAAGATTGTCCGCCGCTATGAGCATCTGCGCAATGAATTGTTTCCTTGCGCCCTTGAGCCTGTTATCAGCAATTTCCGTGCCGGCGAATTTCTCCAGAGTGGAATAAACCAACGACTTGCACTTCTCTATGTTTGAAGCGTCGCAACCGAAATACACCGTGAATATGCCGGTATCGGAATATGGAGTATACGCCGCCTCCACCGTGTATACCAGACCATGCTTCTCCCTGAGCAATGTGTTCAGCACTGAATTTGACGCAGGACCTCCAAGCATGTTGGCCACAAGCGCCAGAGTGCACCGTTCCTTGTTGCTGTAAAAGGAAGGAGCGCTGCATCCTATTATGCAGTGGCTCTGATGCAGATGCCTGTTCTCTGAAAGGGTGAACTGATTGCCTGCAGCCAGTGAAGAATAGGGATTCTCAAGAACCGGCTGCTCAAAAAGAGTGGTTTCATCGGGGATATACTGCAATCCGCTGCCCGGTGAATACTTTTCCAGAGAACGCCAGATGGTGGTTTCCAGCCTTGACGGCTCAACATTGGCCACTACGGAAAGAGCCATGTTACCGGGCGTGAAATATTCCCTGGTGAACTCCAGGAGATCTTCGGAAGTGATTTTCTTCAGGCTTTTCCTTGTACCCAATATGAGTTTTCCAAGAGGATGGCCCTTGAAGAGCAGTCCCTCGAAATCATCGTATATCTGGTCCGCTGGGGAGTCCTTGTACGTGATTATCTCATCATAAACCACATCCTTCTCCTTGACCAGCTCCTTCTGTGGAAAAGTTGAGCTCATGGCCATTTCGAGCAGCAGGTCCACGCCCTTTGCCAGATCCTCCTTGAGAACCGTGCAGTAAAGCACGATTTCTTCCTTTGTTGTATAAGCATTCAGGTCCCCGCCTTCCTTTTCCAGCCTGCTGTTTATATTGCCGGAACTTCTGCGTTCCGTTCCCTTGAACAGCATATGCTCAACCAGATGGGCCATTCCGTTGAATCTCTCCTGCTCGTTGCGTGTACCCACCTTTGCCGTAAGTGCACAGTACGCCACATTGGAATGAATCCTTTTATACGAATATTTCAGTTTGCCGCAATCCATACGCTTTTCCATATTAACTGCAAATTTACAAAAATACTTGTGTGTTTATTTGTACCTTTGTCAAACAATTATAAACCATGAAGCAGATTCCGCATTTCATATACGAAAAGAAAAACCAGATAACAATGGTAATATTCGTACCATTGTTCATCCTTGCCTTTTTCATTGCATACCAGCCTTTCAACTTCGATTATATAGACACATCGTTCTTTACCAGAATGGGAGCCTCTCCTTCCCTTGCAAAGAACATAACTCTGGTGTGCATCATTTTCATAGGGCTTGCTGTAATCGCAGCCAGCCGCATACTCATGGGCTTCTACGCAAGAAAGAAGCCATTCACCTACAGGAGCTACATAATCTGGGTGGTGTGCGAAATTCTGACCATGGTACTGATTTACGCCATCATCCAGTACACATCTTTCGACCCGAGCGGCAATTTCTCGGACACTTTCAGACAGATGCTCATCAAGACCATACTTGTATTGCTTATACCATACGTTATGAGTTACGTATATTTCATATGGCAGGATAAGGCCCGGGAACTGAGAGCCATAAGGAAAAAGCTGGAGGAAGATGAAAATGCACTCAAGAAAGCATACATACAGATCTTTGACGAGCATGATGAAATGCGTCTTTCCATCAGGAGAGAGAATCTGGTTCTCATTGAAAGCGCGGACAATTACGTGAACGTATGGTACCTCAACAATGACAGGATAAAGAAAGTCCTTGTCAGAAACACACTTACCAGAATCGAGAACCAGCTTGAAAACACCAATGTGAAAAGATGCCATAGATCCTATATAGTGAATCTGGAGCACATCAAGGTTCTGAGCAGGGAAAAAGAAGGTGTTTTCATTGAAATGGGGATTGAAGGAGTGCCCGAAATTCCTATCTCAAAGAGATACAGCCAGAGTATTTCCGACTGGATTATCAAATCCTAATATGTTTTTCACCCCTGAATTCGGGTTTTTCACCCCTGAAAACGCCAATTTCAGACCCAAACCGTCTGATACATCACAAAAATTTGGGCACCACCCGCAATACCCTCAATTTTGCATCGTCGAAAAAATTATCGAATGATGAGACACTATTTGAGCATATTGGAGGAAACAATGACAAAGCAGTGGAATGAGCCTGCCTTGTCGAATTTCCAGGGAGAGACATTCATACATGCGGAAGTTGCATCCGAAATAGCAAAGCTGCATATATTATTTGACAAGCTGGGTCTGAAAGCCGGTGACAAAGTCGCACTCTGCGGCAAGAATTCGGCAAGGTGGGCCATAGCGTTCCTTGCTGTTCAGACCAAGCGCTGCGTCTCTGTTCCCATCCTGAACGAATTCACTCCTGAAATGATGCAGAATCTGGCCGTCCATTCAGACAGCCGCATACTTTTCACGGAGAAAAAGATATGGAGCGGTCTGAACGGAGCCGATATGAGGGATATCCTGGCGGTCATTGACCTTTCGGATTTCCAGCCGCTGTATCTCAAGGATGAAAACGCTGCGGAGCATTTCAACAATATAGGTACGGATTTCTCCAAAGCCTACCCTAACGGATTCAGGCCTGAAATGATGAAATACGCCAGTGATGACCTGGATTCACTTGCAGTAATAAACTACTCGTCAGGAACCACCGGATCGCCTAAGGGCATCATGCTCAGCTCCAGGAACATATCGTCGAATGTTGAGTTCGGTCTGAGCAATGTGCCTTGCACTCCGGGAAAGGACACCATTCTTTCCATGCTCCCGATGGCACATATGTACGGTCTGGCTTTTGAGTTCCTTTACACTTTCTGCGGAGGTTGCCACGTATATTTTCTGGGTAGAACACCTTCACCTTCAATCCTTCTCAAAGCATTTGCCGAAGTGAAGCCATACCTCCTCATTGCGGTTCCTCTTGTAATTGAGAAGATTTTCAAGAATAAGATAATGCCGGCTCTGGACAGGAAAGGCGTAAAGCTGCTCATGAAGATTCCATTGCTGAACAGAATAGTATATTCATCAATAAGGAAGAAACTCATAGGAGCGTTCGGCGGCAATATCAGGGAGATAGACATTGGAGGAGCGGCATTGTCCAAACCGGTTGAGCATCTCATGAAGAAAGCCGGCATTCCTTACACCGTAGGTTACGGAATGACAGAGTGCGCACCTTTGATAGGATACATCACACCTCCAAAAACCGTTCTGGGTGCCTGTGGCAAGATAGTCTCTCTCAATGAAATCAGAGTGGACTCCGAAAAGCCTCACAAGTTAGTTGGCGAACTGCAGGTCAAGGGTGCGAATGTAATGCTCGGCTACTACAAGAATGAAGAGGCTACCAAGGCTGCTTTCACAGACGACGGCTGGCTGCGCACAGGTGATCTGGGCATAATTGACAAGAACGGCTACATTTACATCAAGGGAAGAAGCAAATGCATGATTCTCACCTCAAACGGGCAGAACATCTACCCTGAAGAGATTGAAGACATCCTGAAAGACATGCCATACGTAAGCGAATGCCTTGTTGTTGAAAGGAACAAGCAGTTGATTGCCATAGTTTCTCCAGCAAAGGACAATGACCATCCGCTCACGGAGGCCAAGGACCTGCTCCCTATCATGGAACAGAACAGAATACAATTGAACAGACTTCTGCCTGCATACAGCAAGATTCAGAGCATTGAACTGATAGACGGAGGGTTCGTTCACACACCTAAACATTCAATCAAAAGACATCTTTACAATTAAATCCGTAAAGGGAATTTGAAACAATCATGAAGAAAGTACTGGTATTAATACTTGGTACAGCGATAGCTGTGCAATCATACGCCGGAGGTCTGGTTACAAACACCAATCAGAGCGCATCATTTCTCAGAAACATGGCCCGCGGAACAAGTCTGAGCCCGGATGCCATATACTACAACCCTGCTGGAACAGCATTTCTGGAAAAAGGCTGGCACTTCTCAATCAATGACCAGCAGGCCATACAGAGGCGATGGAACAATTCAACTTTTGCGCCTTTTGCCCATGGAGCCAACAACGGCGGCAAGGAAACGAAACATTTCCAAGGTAACACATTCTCACCCGTAGTGCCTTCGGTATATGCGGCCTACAAGAGGGGCAGGCTGGCGCTTTCGTTTGCAGTAAGCATTGGTAGCGGTGGAGGAAGCGTTGAATACAATAACGGTCTTGCATCTTTCGAGAGCGTCATAGCACAGATACCTGCAATATTGCCGGAACTGGATCCTGTGATTCATTATGTGCCGTACAAGGCGGATATCTACCTCAAGGGCACATCCATTACAGTCACAACACGAATAGGGGCGGCTTACAGGATTTCCGACAATTTTTCAGCAGCGGCGCAGCTCAGGATTGCCTACACCTCAAACAAGTATGAAGGGCATATCAAGGACATTGTGATTGCCGAGAACCAAACTCCTTTCAAGGATCTGATTGAAGACAAGGAACTTGACACCAGACAGACAGGATGGGGCTTCTCCCCGATACTCTCCGCTTACTTCAAAAGCAACGGAGCCCGGGATGGCGAAAGCTTCAATCTGAATTCGGACAAGAAGCAGGGCTTCGGACATGGCTGGAGCGCCAGCGTCAAATACGAATTCTGCACATCGGTACAGATAAAGAATAAAACAAAGAAGGATGTTGTCCTTAATGGAGCAAGCCTTTACCCCGATGGCGAAAGATCCGAGTCCGACCTCCCTTCAATTCTCACTGCCTGCGTGAGCAAGCATCTTGGACCGGTGAAGCTTTCCGCTCAGTTCCTGCATTATTTCGACCAGTTTGCGGATAATTTCTTCACGGACGGCCTGAACGGCAACACTGATGAATTCATTTTTGGAGTTGACTGGAAACTTTCAAGAAGAATCCTTCTTTCAACTGCTTTCCAGCGCTCGCTGTTCGAGCTTGACCCGCAGAAATACAGGGACTTGAATTTCAACTCGCCATCTACAAGTGTAGGATTGGGAATAAGTGCAGGCTTGACCAGACATCTGAGCATTAATACAGGATGCATGCTCACAAAATACTCATCAGTTACAAGAGAATCCGACCCGTACAACAGTTCAACAGCACCGGGGATTCCAGGCAAGGACGTTTACCACAGGCAGAGTGTCTGCTACGGCATAGGGCTGGACCTTCATTTCTAACGGACTACTTGACCAAAGGGACCTCGTCATCAGACAGATCATCGAGATGTCCCTTGTTCCACAGGTACTTTCTGGTTTCCTTTCTGATGACCCCGCTCAGCAGAATCAGAGCTATGAGGTTAGGTATTGCCATGAGAGCGTTCGCACTGTCTGCGAAGCTCCATATTGAGTTCAGGCTCTGCACAGCACCTACAAACACCATTATGACCCATATTATCTTATAATAAGGCAGCACTTTCTTTCCGAAAAGGTATTCAGCACATCTTTCTCCATAGTATGACCATCCGAGAATGGTTGAGAAGGCAAAAGTGAACAGGCCTACCTCCAGGATGAAACGGCCCATGTATGGAATCTTTGAGAACGCCAGGGTGGTGAGCTTGCCACCATCCTCGAAAGTGATATCCGGATGAGCTATGATGGAACTTACCAGCACCAGACCTGTGATGGCACAAACTACAACAGTGTCCCAGAAAGTTGCCGTTGAAGAAACAAGAGCCTGACGGACAGGATTCCTTGTCTGTGCGGCCGCTGCAACGATTGGTGCGGAACCAAGGCCGGACTCATTGGAGAAAAGGCCTCTGGCAATGCCATAACGGGCGGTCATCATGATTGATGTCCCAATGAAACCGCCTCCCGCTGCTTCCGGAGAGAAAGCGCTACTACATATAAGTGATATTGTCTGACCGAGATATTCCGCATTGAAACACAGAATCAGAAGACATCCAAGAACATAGAAAGCGGCCATGAACGGAACAAGCACTCCGCAGACTCTGGCAATACCCTTGATACCGAAAATAACAACCAGAGCAACTATGAATGACAGGAACAGTCCGCTTATCCAGGTTGGGATACCGTCTTTGACAAGCATTCCGGAATCCGCCATAATTGTGGAGATGGCGTTGGATTGAACCGTGCAGCCTATTCCATACGATGCCAGCACCGTGAATACGCAGAACAGTACGCCAAGCCATTTCATATTCAAGCCTCTCTCCAATGCGTACATAGGACCTCCGAGCATTGTGCCGTCGGAAGTTCTTACCCTGTACTTCACGGCCAGAAGTCCTTCTGAATATTTGGTAGCAATGCCCAGAATGCCTGTAATCCAGCACCATAATACCGCTCCCGGGCCTCCGAGAGCTATTGCCGTTCCAACACCTACAATATTTCCCGTGCCTATTGTAGCGGCCAGCGATGTAGCCAGAGCCCCGAACTGACTTACGTCACCGTTACTGTCCTTGTCCGGTGCAACCGACATCCTTATGGCCTTGAAGATATAGCGCTGAGGGAAGCGGAGCCTTATGGTCAGCAATATATGCGTTCCAAGCAGCAGAATAATTGTTGGCCACGACCACAGCACATCGGCCATGTCTGAGAGAAATTGATAAAAAGCATCCATATTGTTGAGCGTCGTTTAATATTTTCTATTTCTCATCCTCCACTATCATCTGCACGTCATTGTTCCAGTCAAGTTTTTTATATGCGTTGTTTATTTCCGTATCGCTCGGGCATGTTATGTATGAACTCAGGCCACAATATCTGTTGGGATCTATTACCAGTTCCATGAATTTTGGAGTTGCAGCCTTGTACAATACCGTTTCTTCCAGTTTCTGTCTGAAAGCCTGAACCGGAGCCGGATTCCTGCCATCGGCGGCAAGTTTGTTAATAAAGTCCCCGAAATCATGGAACCAGTGCTTCCCGAAACGGGAGAAAGTCTGTATGTCGGATTTTTTCAATGATGTTATTTCGTCTCTGTAAATATTGAATATGTCTGCAGTGACAGAAGCCAGTTCGCCGAGTTTGGAGCAATCGACAAGTGAAATTGTTGCCGACCTGTTGCCTGCCTCGTACATGTAATAGTTGTAATATTCCTGTGCAACTGCCGTCAGATCCGATTTCTCCTGAAAAATATGCTGCATTATCTTATTGTATGGAAAGCCTTCGGCAAGAATCTCCGCAGGAGACGATATTATGTATTTCGTATTGTTCCTCAACTGATAAGCCACCTCAACATTACCCATATTGCACGCATCAAAGATCAGGAATTCAAGTTCGTAAGGAATTGCCTTGGCCAGAGCTGTGATTTCCATTCCAGGAACATTGAGAGAATCCCCTATGTAATCGTGGCCGAAATAAGAATTGGGCACAGGCCTATGAATGTCCAAGGAAAAGTTTTCGCTTTGTTGATTATCGTCGGGAGAAGGTGAATCGGCATAATACCCTACAGGAACCCATCCCAGACCATGGGACCAGAGAATCAGAGACATTTCATCTGCAGGGAACATGGTTTTTGTAACTTTCATTGCACTTGTCAATGACTCGGTTGCAACAGAACTCTGATAAGGAAACTTATACACTGTATCAAGAACCGGCTGCCCGTTGTCCTGCTTGAGGTGTATGAGAACCGGATGGTTGGGATCTTCCGCCACGTGGCTGTAAATTATGATATTCCCGTCCTTGTCAGGAATATAGCCCTGTTTCATCTGTTCCATGTTGGCCAATGCATGTGAAGATATGTTCGTATTGCCGGCCATATAAACCAGAAGAGTCTTCTTCTTTACTTCAAACTCCTTCTCAACACCAACCACCGCCTCGCAGGAAACGGCTGCAAAGGCCACAAGAACAAGTATAAAGACAAAATTCTTTTTGAACAGGCAAATATTCATACTCCACGTTTTATTTGAACACACAATACACGGCCAGTATTATGAAAATGCAGGCGAACAGATGATTGAGTTTCAAAGGCTCGCTCTTGAACAGCAACACGGAAAACACCACAAAAACTATGAGAGTTACAGCCTCCTGTATGATTTTGAGCTGGAAGAGTGAAAAAGGGCCTCCGTTGCTTATGTGCCCCAGCTTGTTTGCAGGAATCATGAAGCAATACTCAAAGAATGCTATCATCCAGCTTATGAGTATCACTCCGAATACACCCAGTTTGGGAAACGCACCCTTGAAATTGAATTTCAGCTGCCCGTACCAGGCAAAAAGCATGAATGCGTTTGATACAATAAGTAATAATATGGTTGCAATTCCTTTTGACATACACATAAAATACAATCCTGCAAATTTAACATTAAAATATCTATCTTTGCAAACTATAAACAGAAACTGAATGAAAATGAATCTTATTAAAACCATGACATTAGCCTGCGGCCTTGCCGTTTTAGCTTGCGGTTGCCAACAGAAATGCAACGAAGCGGAAGAGTTCAAGTACAGTGTGGACCAGTTTGCGGATCTGCAGATTCTCAGGTACCGCATTCCCGGATGGGACTCCCTTTCACTTGAGCAGAAAGCTTACATCTATGAATTGAGCGAAGCTGCAAAATGCGGCCGCGACATTCTATTTGACCAGAATTTCAAATACAATATCAAGATCAGAAAGACCCTTGAGGCCATCATAGAGGCGAATCCGAACAAGGAGAACAACCCTGAATGGGACAAATTCATGGTATATGCCAAAAGAGTCTTCTTCAGCAGCGGAATACACCACCATTATTCAGAGGACAAGTTCTTCCCTGAATGTTCAAAGGAGTATTTTGCAGCACTGCTCAATGGTATCAGCTATCAGGCACAGCCTTCAGGGAACTGCTCATATCAGGGTAACGAACTGAGCGCCGAGGAACTTCTTGATGTAATTTACAATCCTGAAACCTACCTTCACAGAAGATATCCTAACTCCGACAAGGACATACTCCTTGCTTCAGCCACAAACCTCTATGACGGAAGCATCTCCAAGAAAGAGGCCGAGGAGTTCTATGCAAAGATGGAGGATCCAAAGGATGAGAGGCCTGTTGCCCATGGCCTTAACAGCCGCCTTGCAAAAGTTGACGGAAACATTGTTGAGCAGGTTTATTGCAGCAACGGACTTTACGGCAACGCCATAAACGCCATCATCTCCCATCTTGAAAAGGCAAAGGAGCATGCACAGAACGATATGCAGCGCAAAGCCATTTCAGAGCTTGTTGAATACTACACCACAGGCTCTCTCCAGATGTGGGACCAGTACAATATCACCTGGGTTCAGGATACACTCTCGATAGTTGATTTCGTGAACGGCTTCATTGAGGACTATTGCGATCCTATGGGAAGAAAGGCAGCCTGGGAGTCATCGGTGAATTTCAAGGATGTTGAGGCATCACGCAGAACCGAGATCATCAGCGCAAACGCCCAGTGGTTCGAGGACAACTCCCCGATAAATCCTGAATTCAAGAAAAAGGAAGTAAAGGGCGTGAGCGCAAAGGTTATCACAGTTGCCTGCATCGGCGGCGAGTGCTTCCCTGCAACCCCTATTGGAATCAACCTTCCTAACTCCAACTGGATCAGAAAGGAATACGGCTCAAAATCCGTTACCATTGCAAACATCACAGATGCATACAACAAGGCGGCTGATGAAAATCCAAAGAGCGTAACGAACGAATTCTACTGGGATGAGAACGACATTGCAATGCTCAAGAAATACAGGAACATCACCGGCGACCTCCACACAGACCTTCACGAATGCCTCGGTCACGGTTCAGGCCAGCTGCTTCCAGGGGTTTCACCAAACGCACTGGGTGAATACAACTCCACACTCGAGGAGGCCAGAGCGGACCTTTTCGGGCTCTACTATCTCGCAGATCCTAAGATGCTTGAACTTGGCATAGTTCCTGATGCAGACGCTTACAAGGCAGAATATCTCGGCCAGATGGTCAACGGACTGTTCACACAGTTCGCCAGGGTTGAACTTGGAAGACCAAACACTGAATCACACATGCAGGACCGCAAGCTCATTGCTCAATGGTGCTATGAAAACGGTCTGGCCAGTGTAACAGGCGCAAAGGAGGATGTCATAGAGCAAAGATTCCGTGAAGGAAAAAGATACTTTGTAATCAACAATTACCAGGCTCTGCGCAAACTTTTCGGTAAACTCCTCGCTGAAATTCAGAGAATAAAGTCAGAGGGTGATTACCAGGCAGGGAAGAATCTTGTTGAGACCTATGCAATCAACATTGACCCTGAACTTCACAAAGAGGTACGTGAAAGATATGCATCACTCGAGATCAAGCCTTACAAGGGTTTTATAAACCCTACCATCAGACCTGTTGAGAAGAACGGGGAGATTGTGGACTACGAAGTTGTTTACACCAATGACTATCTGGCACAGATGATGGAGCTCGGTAGCAATTATTCTTTCCTATAGGCCTTTTGTCTGGCAATTCCTATCGGCCTCAGATTCACGTCTGAGGCCGATTTTTTTTATTGAAAAATATTTGTGGAAAATTGTGGAAAAATTTGGAAAACTATGGAAAGATTTGCTTAATTTTGCACATCAAGTCATTGAAATAATGATAAGGTTTATTGGAGAATATACAAGCAAATTGGATGACAAGGGGAGATTGGTATTTCCTGCATCTTTCAGGGCCTTGTTCCCTGAAGGGTGCAAGATATGCCTTGTTGCCAAGAAGGACTTGTATGCGTGCTGCATTGAGATTTTCACCAAGGAGCAATGGGAGGAGGAATCTGCCAGAGTGAAGCAGCGCCTTAACCTTTACAACAGGGAGCACGCCGCTTTCTGGAGGGAATACATGAGGGGGCGAGCTGTTATTGAACCATCAACCGGTCTCAACAGAATCAGCCTGCCTGCAGAAATGCTCCGGCAGGTTGGCATAAGCCAGTCAGCAAAAGAAGTCGTATTCCTGGGAGCCGACCATAAGATTGAACTCTGGTCCAGGGAGAAGTATTCCCTGACAGCCCTGAGTGAGGAAAATTACGAGGCTTTAGCCGAAAAGATACTTGCATAGGGAGGGCTGCATCATGAATGTTCAAGTGCAATCCTATCATACCCCGGTCCTGCTGAAGGAAAGCGTTGATGCACTCCATATAAAAAGCAATGGCATTTATGCAGATGCCACATACGGTGGAGGCGGGCATAGCCGTGAGATTCTCTCCAGACTGGGTGCAAACGGAAAATTGTTCGCATTTGACAGGGATGCGGATGCAATAGGCAACTGCAACGCTCAGGGGAACGCAAATACCCCGAGTTTCTGTCTGATACATAACAATTTCCGTTTTATCAAGAACTTCCTCTGCTACAACAGGCATCCTCTTGCAGACGGGATCCTTGCGGATCTGGGCGTATCCTCACATCAGTTCGACATTGGAGAAAGAGGCTTTTCATTCAGGTATGACGCTCCGCTTGATATGAGAATGAACAGGCTGTCGGGCAAGAACGCCGCTTCGGTGGTGAATGACAGATCCAGGGAGGAACTTGAATATATTTTCGGCACATACGGTGAAGTTGACAGTCCCGGAAGAGTTGCGGCAGCCGTAATCAAGGCAAGGGAGAGGAAGAGGATAGAAACAACTGCGGATCTGGCTGTCGCTGTGAAACAGTTTTATAATACTCAGACGGAGCACAAGTTCCTGGCAAAGCTGTTTCAGGCTCTGAGAATAGAAGTGAATGACGAGATGAGGTCTCTGGAATATTTCCTTCTGGGAGCCCTGGATTCGTTGAAGAGCGGTGGAAGGCTGTCCATCATAACGTATCATTCACTGGAGGACAGGATGGTCAAGAATTTCCTCAAGTGCGGCAATGTGCAGGGTGAGGTGAAAAAGGATTTCTACGGCAGGCTTGAATCACCCTTCAGGCTGGTTACAAGAAAGCCTGTGGTTCCTTCAGAAGAGGAGATATCAACAAATACAAGAAGCAGAAGCGCCAAGCTGAGGGTTGCTCAGAAAATTTGAACGGAAAGATGGGAGTTAAAAGCATATTTTCAATTTTCAACGGCAAATTCCTGAAAGGAGTTTTCGAGAAAGGCAACAGAGTATTCATACTCTATGTCTTTGCTCTTCTGGTCCTGTGCATAAGCCTCAACATTGCCGTTGCCAACACCAGGCTCAAGCATATACACTGCAGCAACGAACTGATCAACCTCAAGGCCGACTACAGAAGCAAGATGGCAAGACTGCAGTTTGAAAGCAAGAGGGAGGAGGTCATTGAAAGGCTCGCATTCATGAAATCAAGTTTACAGCAGCCAACAAAGCCTGCTGTGCGTATAAAAACAGAAGAATAACAACGGAGATTATGGGGAAAATAAACTTCAGCAGACTGGTTCTTGTTTTCTGGGTATTCCTGTTGCTTATGCTTCTGGCAATAGGCAAGATTGTATATCTGCAGTACGTCAGGCCTCCGGAGAAAGGTTCCTACGAAATAGCATACAAGTTCAAGAAAGTGGAATCAATGCGCGGTGACATTCTGGCCACCGACGGAAGGCCTATGGCAACATCAGTGCCTTATTACGAAATAAGGATGGATTTTTCCGTGATTAACCCTGATACGCTGTACAAATATGCAGATGCCGTATCCGACAGTCTGGCTTCACTCTTCAAGGATAAAAATGCAGCCGAATACAAGAAGATGCTGCTTACCGAACGAAGCAGGAAGAAATTGAACCAGTACAAAAGAGTGAGCAAGGTGCTGATTGACTATACAGACCTTATCAGGCTCAAATCCTTCCCTCTGTTCAACAAAGGCAGTAAATACAGTGGTCTGATTATTGAAGACAATTACAAGAGAATACAGCCTTACGGCAATCTTGCAAAGCGTCTGATAGGCTTCATCAACCGGGAGAACGTTGGTACCGGTCTTGAAATCAGCTGCGATTCCCTTCTCAAGGGAGAATCGGGCCTGCAGAAAGTACAGAGATACGTTGGCGGAGAGTGGATTCCTGTTGATGATGAGCGCAACAAAAAGCCTGTTGACGGAATGGACATCAGAACCACCATCAACATAGACTTCCAGGAAGCCGCTCACAAGGCTCTTCTGGAGCAGCTGCAGATTACGGAGCAACTGGAAGGAGCCACTGCAATAGTTATGGAAGTGGAGACCGGAGCCATAAGAGCAATGGTGAATCTCAAGAGGAACAAGAGGGGTGAATTCGATGAAATATACAATTATGCAATCATGCACCCTGGAGAGCCTGGGTCGGTATTCAAGGCCATCACACTCACCTGCCTGCTCGAAGACAAACTCGTGACTCTTGAAACTCCTGTCAATCCCGGCACAGGTGTATGGGCATACGGCAAACAGAAATTCCACGACACTCACTACATTGGACCTTGTACTGTTCAGAAAGCCCTGGAACAGTCATCCAACATTGTTTTTGCAAAACTTGCCGCAGAGAACTATGCCGGCAATCCGGACCGTTTTGTCAACAGGATAAAGAACATGAAAGTTGGAGCGAAGTATGACCTTGCAATAAAAGGAGAGGCCCGTTCCACCATACATTCTCCGGATGAGAAGATATGGAGTGCTTCGTCTCTGCCTTCAATGGCAATAGGCTACTCCACCCTGCTTACGCCTTTGCAGACTCTCACTTTCTATAATGCCATTGCAGCAAACGGCAGGATGAGCCGCCCTTATCTCATTGAGGAATACAGTTTCAAGGGAATGCCTGTAAAGAAGTTCCATCCTACTGTAATCAATGAGGCTATATGTTCGAAGGAAACCGCAAAGACTGTTCAGAAAGCCTTGAGGGCTGTGGTGGAACACGGAACCGGAAGGACAATCGGCAACAGCATGTTCCCGATATCAGGAAAAACCGGAACCTCAAGAATAGCTAACGGAAGACACGGTTACAGTTTCGGTGGCTATATGAAGTATCAGGCAACTTTCGTAGGTTTCTTCCCTTCAAATGCGCCAAAGTATTCAGCCATCGTTGTGCTTTACAGCGGCAAGACAGCAGGAGTATTCTACGGAGCAACATGGGCAGGACCTGTATTCAAGAAGATGGCAGAATACCTGTACAGCGTTTCCCCACAGAACTGGGGTACGGAGGAGGAACACAGCAGCCCCGGCAGACCGGTTCTTTCAAAGGCAAGGGAGGATGAACAGAAGATGGTATTTGCAGAACTGGGCATAAACAGAGGACAGGCGTTGCCTGCAAGGGTGATAGATTCTTCCGTTGCCGCCGATACCGTTATGGGGGATTTTACAGGAATGGGACTCAAGAATGCGCTGTATCTGCTGGAAAGCGAGGGCTTTGATGTGAGTTTCTCCGGAAGCGGAAGAGTGGTGGAGCAATCACCTTCACCGGGCAGCCCCATCAGAAAAGGTGCGCAGGTTCACCTGAGTCTGGGCAATATCAAGCAGACAGACAGCAGTGGAATCGGAGAAATAATAGAACACTTATTATCAAACAAGAAAAAAGAAACGGAATGATGAAACTTGCGGACTTGGTTTCAAAACTTGATATAACTGAATCCTTCATGGGCCGTATGTCCATGGAGGATGATGTGGTTTCAATCAGCGATGATTCCAGACGCTGTGTGAGCGGTGGAATGTTCATTGCTGTGGACGGCGCCATTGTGAACGGAAACGATTACAACCATATGGCCGTTAAGAACGGCGCCGGAGTGATTGTCACATCAATGCCTCTTGAAGAATGCAGGCGGCTGCTGAAATCAAAGCTGCCTGAAAATGCAGATGAAACAACTGTCATCCGCGTAAAGGATTCAAGGATTGCCGTATCTGAAATTGCTTCGCAGTTCTACGGAAATCCCAGCTCAAGAATCAAACTGGTTGGTGTAACCGGCACTAACGGAAAGACATCCATTGCCACAATATTGTACCAGCTGTTCACTAAACTGGGTTACTCCTGCGGTCTGCTCTCTACAGTTGCCAACTGGGTGGGAGACAGAAAATATCCCGCAATAAACACCACGCCGGGACCCATTGAACTCAACAGTCTCCTCCATCAGATGTGCGAGGCCGGCTGCGAGTATTGTTTCATGGAGGTCAGCTCCCATGCCCTGCACCAGAGAAGGACCTACGGGCTTCATTTCACAGGAGCCATATTCACGAACCTCACTCACGATCATCTGGATTACCACAAGACTTTCGCAAATTACCTGGCCTGCAAGAAAACGCTTTTCGATTCACTTGACCCGGATTCCTGGGCTCTGACCAATGACGATGACAGGAACGGAAGGGTGATGGTTCAGAACTGCAAGGGCAGAGTCCTGAGCTATTCTCTCAGAGGCGCTGCGGATTTCCATACAAGGATAATCGAGCACACACTTGAAGGCATGCTTCTGAATATAAACGGCAGGGAATTCTGGTGCAGGCTCATAGGCAGGCATAACGCCTCCAACCTGAGTGCGGTATTCGGAGCAGCAATACTGCTTGGCGCCAATGAGGAGGAAACTGCAACCGCCATGAGCACACTGAAAGGAGCCGAAGGACGTCTGGAATTCCACAGAGGCGGAAACAACCAGACTGCAGCGATTGATTATGCGCACACGCCCGATGCTCTGGAAAATGTACTGAAGGCGCTTAAGGAACTTCCTTACGAATCCGATCTGGTTTGCGTTTTCGGATGTGGCGGTGACCGTGACAGGACAAAGAGACCCGAAATGGCTGCCATAGCCGAAAAATATGCAGACAGGATATTCGTAACTTCTGACAATCCGCGCACGGAGGATCCTATGGCAATAATCAACGACATCATGCAGGGATTCAGTCTGAGCGGCAAATGCAGATGTACGGTCCTGCCTTCAAGATCGGAAGCCATAAGGGCGGCAATACAGCTTACTAGTCCGGGCTCAATGATACTCATTGCCGGCAAAGGGCATGAGGACTATCAGATCATAGGCACGGAGAAAACACATTTCTCAGACCGTGAGGCTGTACTGGAGGCTTTTGACAACAAATAACAGATAAATCAACAGAGATAAAGGAGGATTATAGAAAATGATATACCATCTATTTGAATATCTGCAATCACAGGGAATTGATTTTCCTGGCATACATCTGCTGAACTATATAAGTGTAAGAGCCATTCTGGTGGTTCTGGTATCACTTGTATGTTCACTTGTAATTGCGCCCAGGATAATAGCACGTCTGCAGAAAAAGCAGATTGGCGAGGAGATAAGGGGGCTCGGTCTTGAGGGCCAGATGGCAAAGAAGGGAACACCTACAATGGGTGGAATCATCATTCTCGCATCAATCCTTATTCCTGTACTTCTGTTCGGAAATTTAAGGAACGTATATATCTGGCTGCTTATAATCACCACTGTTGGAATGGGAGCCATAGGTTTTCTTGATGACAGCATAAAGGTTTTCAAGAAAGACAAGAACGGCCTGCGCGGCAAATACAAGATATTCGGTCAGGTTGGCATAGGTCTGATAGTTGCTCTTACACTATGCCTTTCCCCACAGGTGAAGATAAGAACGGGCAGCACTCCGGGCAGTGAAGTGAAAAGTACTATAACAACAATACCTTTTGTCAAGAATCATCAGATAAATTACTCATGGATAATTCCAGGCGATGGCCCTGCACACGACCTTTCTGGATGGATATTCTACGCAGCAGTAGTTATCTTCATCATAACGGCCGTTTCAAACGGAACAAATCTCACCGATGGACTTGACGGACTGGCCGCAGGAACTTCAGCAATAGTGGGAACCACTATAGGAATACTGGCCTATCTGAGTGGAAACGTCATATATGCATCATACTTAGGCACTTTGTTCATCCCCCATTCAAGTGAAGTCGTAATTTTCATGGCTGCCTTCACCGGAGCGCTTGTTGGCTTCCTATGGTTCAACACATTCCCTGCGCAGGTATTCATGGGAGATACAGGAAGCCTTGCCCTTGGCGGAATAATAGCCGTGGCCGCCATAATTATCAGAGTGGAGCTGCTCGTACCTGTTCTTTGCGGCATTTTCTTCGTTGAAAGCCTGAGTGTGATTTTCCAGACCAGTTATTTCAAATACACCAGAAAGAAATATGGCGAGGGTCGCAGAATATTCAAGATGAGTCCGCTGCACCACCATTTCCAGAAAGAAGGCATATCGGCACTTATTCAAAAGCCTGTAAAGGCCATACCGGAAGCAAAAATCGTAGTCAGATTCTGGATTATAACAATATTGTTGTGCATCCTTGCAATCATAACTCTTAAGATCAGGTAAGTCATGAAAAGAATAGTAATACTTGGAGGCGGTGAGAGCGGCGTTGGAAGTGCAATACTGGCTCTGAAGAAAGGATTTGAAACATTCCTTTCAGACAATGGACATATCTCCGACAAATACCGTGGTATTCTGGAAGAATATGGAATAGAATACGAAGATGGTGATCACACAGCTGAAAAGATTCTCAATGCCAGTCTGATAATTAAAAGTCCCGGTATTCCGAACAACGCTCCGCTTGTAAAGGAAGCGCTTGATGCGGGAATTCCTGTGATTTCCGAAATTGAATTCGCCGGAAGATATGACAGGTCCGTAAAGATATGCATAACCGGTTCAAACGGCAAGACCACCACCACCTCACTCATTTATCAAATATTGAAGAAAGCAGGATATAATGTTGGTCTGGGCGGAAACATAGGCGCAAGTTACGCACGAGGAGTTGCAGAATGCAACTTCGACTATTACGTATTGGAGTTGAGCAGTTTCCAGCTCGACGGCATGTTCGATTACAAAGCGGACGTGGCCATAATTATGAACATCACACCGGACCACCTTGACCGCTATGATTTCATAATGGACAATTATACGAACTCCAAATTCAGGATTACAAGGAATATGGATGCCGGCTGCAGTTTCATATATTGTGCCGACGACCCTGTTACAATGGAGCAGATGGACAGAAGGACTTTCAGTGCTGCTCTCAAGCCTTTCTCCAGAGAGAAGGAAATGAAGGATGGGGCCTGGATGAATGAAAAATCGGAACTGGTTTCGAACGGTTTCTCCATTCCGGTTTCCGAAATCCTGCTGGAAGGCAAGCACAATATGTACAACTGCATGGCTGCCATACTTGCGGCAAGAGCTGTTGGTGTGAATGATGAAATTATCAAGGCCTCTCTTAGAGAGTTCGGAGGAGTGGAGCACAGGATGGAAAAATGCGGCGTTGTCAACGGAGTTCAGTATATCAATGACTCCAAGGCAACCAACGTTGATTCCGCATGGTACGCCCTTGATGCAATGAAAACTCCCGTAGTTTGGATAGCAGGAGGAAAGGACAAGGGAAACGACTATGAACCGCTGTTCGGATTTGTAAAGGACAAGGTGCACACCCTCATTTGCATGGGTTTGCATAACGAGAAACTTCACGACAATTTCGGTGACAAAGTTGGCAATATGGTTGATGCGCTGAGCGCTCAGGAAGCCGTAAGACTTGCTTCAGAGCATGCAAAAGCCGGAGATACCGTCCTGCTTTCACCTTGCTGTGCAAGCTTTGACCTGTTCAAGAGTTACGAAGACAGGGGCAAGCAGTTCAAGGCGGCCGTGGAACAATTGCAGAACAATTTGAAATAGAAGAAGTATTATGGCAGTCAATGAAGATGGCATAGAAAAAAGAGATGGCAGCATGCTGAGCGGTCTGCTGGGCGACAAGCCGATCTGGGGCTTTACAATACTTATGTTCCTAGCATCGATTGTGCTCATATACTCTTCCACAAGCAGTCTGGCGCGCAGCGAAAACAGTTCCAACTGGGCATATATGATAGCCCAGACCAAACTGGTGATAGTAGGTTTTCTCACCCTGTTTGCAGCCTATATGGTTCCTTTGAAGTGGTACAGGGGACTGGCCAAGCCCATGTTCTATGTCTCCATTGTACTGCTTGTTCTCACAGTTACTGTTGGCACGGAAATAAATGGCGCTAAAAGATGGCTCAAGATTCCAGGTCTGGGATTCTCCTTCCAGACAAGCGAACTTGTAAAGATCACCCTCGTTCTATATCTGGCCAAGATACTTGAACGGGTTAATCTGGACACGTTCAAGTCATACGCCATATGGGTTGTTGCTCCAATAGGTGTAACCTGCGTTCTTGCGGCGGTTGGAAGCATATCCACCGCACTGTTCTTTGCTCTGCTGTCATTTTTCATTCTCATCATTGGCGGAATAAAGTGGTCGCATTTATGGAAAACAATTGGTATCGCCTTTTTAACAGGTATTCTGATTGTTGGAATAAATGCATTGACAGACACTTTCCCTAGAATCAACACAGCTATGAACAGGCTGCTCACTCATGTGAAGGCTGAAAAGGTTGTGGCGGATTCAAGCGCATCAAACACCTTTGAAGTAAAGATGGCAAAGCAGAGGGAAGATGCTAAAACTTACCAGTCCGATATGGCCAAGGCTGCAATTGCGGACGGAAAGATACTTGGCAAAGGCCCCGGTTGCAGCACACAACGCTATGTCCTTCCGGAGGCACATTCCGATTTCATCTTCTGTATTATCGTGGAGGAATACGGATTGCTCGGAGCCTCCATTATTATAATATTGTATGTGGGGTTCTTTGCAAGATGCGTGTCAATTGTAAAACGATGCAAGAGAGTGTTCAGTTCCATCGCCGTTGCAGGAATCGCCACAAGTTTCCTGATTCAGGCAGTGCTGCACATTTTCGTTAACACAGGCATACTGCCTGTAACAGGACATACTTTGCCATTGATAAGTCTTGGAGGCACATCGTTCGTTCTGTCTTCACTGGCTTTGGGAATAATTCTATCAATAAGCCGAACATTGGAAGTTAGCAAGTCATGAGAGTAATAATAAGCGGAGGTGGCACCGGAGGCCACATATTTCCTGCAATTTCAATAGCGGGAGCCATAAAGGCCAAGGAACCTGATGCGGGGATACTTTTTGTTGGAGCAAGCGGCAGAATGGAAATGACGCGCGTTCCGGCTGCCGGTTATAAAATAACAGGCATACCTGCACGCGGTCTGAAAAGGCCGTTGTACTCATTGTCCAACATCGGAGTTGCAATCGATTATTTCAGATGCAAGGCTAAAGCCAGGAAAATCATAAAGGAATTCAGGCCTGACCTGGTGGTTGGTGTCGGCGGATATGCCAGTGCGGCCATAGTAGCTGCGGCCTCCAGTATGAAAATACCTGTTCTGCTGCAGGAGCAGAACTCTTTCGCAGGTCTCGTGAACAGGAAGAACGGAAAGAATGCATCACTGATATGCGTGGCATATAAAGGGATGGAGAGGTTCTTTCCAAAGGAGAAGATCATTCTTACCGGAAATCCGGTAAGGTCGGATATCATTGCGCCCAACGAGAGCATGAAGCAGGAGGCTTGCAAGGAATTCGGGCTGAGCCCTAACAAGAAAACCGTCTTCTTTGTAGGCGGATCCCTTGGATGCCGCACCCTTAACGAATTCGTGAAGAAAATGATTGCCAAAGGGCACCCGCTCTACCAGATAATATGGCAGTGCGGGAGCTACTATAAGGATGAATGCAGCAGATTCATGGCTTCCAGCAGAGATAGTTCCCTGTACTGGTCTGATTTCATAAAGAGTATGAATCTGGCCTACGCCATGGCTGATGTTGTTGTTTCAAGAGCAGGAGCAGGTACTATTTCCGAACTGTGCATTGCTGGCAAGTGCACGATTTTCGTGCCGTCTCCTGTGGTGGCCGAAGACCATCAGACCCACAACGCAATGGCCCTTGTGAAGGCGAATGCTGCAATGATAGTGAAAGACTCGGATGCAATGCTGGAACTTGCATACAAAATAGACAGTCTCATTTCAAACGATGAAAAGATAAAGGAACTGAGTTCGAACATTTCGGCCCTGGCCAAACGTGACGCTGCATCAGTGATTGCGGAAAAATGCTTTGAACTGGCCCGGAAACGTGAACAGAAAAAATGACAAACGTATATTTCATAGGCATCGGCGGTATTGGCATGAGTGCCATAGCCCGCTATTACAACAATCTCGGATACAAGGTGAGCGGATATGACAGGACTCCTTCCAGACTTACCGATGCACTTGTGTCCGAAGGTATCGACATACATTTCACGCCCGACTGCTCTGCAATTCCGGATGACGTTGCCAGGACTCTGGTGATATACACACCGGCTGTGAGCGAGGATATGGAGGAAATGATGTATGTAAGGGAAAAGGGCTATGAAATTGTAAAGCGGTCAAAAGCCCTTGGAAAGATTTCCTCTAATGAATTCACACTGGCGGTTGCCGGAACTCACGGAAAGACATCCACCAGTACAATGATAGCGCACATATTCACACAGGTCGGTAACGGATGCAACGCTTTTCTCGGTGGCATTTCAAAGAACTACCATACGAATCTTCTCCTCAGCAGGAGCAGGACGCTCGTGGCCGAGGCTGATGAATTTGACCGCTCGTTCCTTCAGCTCTATCCCGATGTTGCAGTCATAACGGCAACGGATGCGGACCATCTTGACATATACGGCACTCACGAGAAAGTTCTGGAGGCATACGCAGAATTCGCTTCGCAGGTAAAGAATACAGGACATCTTATAGTAAAGAAGGGGGTGAAGCTTGACAAAGGGAATGTAGGCGCAAGGATATGGTCATACGGTATTGACAGGCCGGCGGATTTCTATGCGGAGAACCTCAGGCTCATGGATGGCGGATACTATGAATTCACTTTCAGACATCCGGCCGGTGAAATCCGGGGCTGCAGACTTGGCGTTCCGGGCATCATTCAGGTTGAGAACGGTATTGCCGCAGCCGCAGCCGCAATTCTGGGAGGCGTATCACCTGCAAAGGCATGGGAAGCGCTCGCATCTTTCAAGGGAGCCGAAAGAAGACTTGATGTGCACGTGAACAGGCCTGACAAAGTATATATTGATGATTATGCACACCATCCAGCAGAAATTGCCAGCGCCTTGCAATCCATCAGAAGCATGTTCCCCGGCAGAAAGATTTGCGCCGTTTTCCAGCCGCATCTTTTCACAAGGACAAGGGACTTTGCCGAAGATTTCGCACATAGTCTCTCACTTGCCGACAGTGTGATACTGCTTGGGATTTACCCGGCGCGCGAAAAGCCCATACCCGGTGTTACTTCTGAACTCATTTTCAACAGAATCACCTGCCAGGACAAGGTCCTTATAGACAAGGAGGAACTTCTGGACCTGCTGAAGACAAAGGACACGGATGTTCTCGTTACATTAGGAGCAGGTGACATAGACAGATACATTGACAAGATAACAGCATTGAAAGAAGCCTGATATGTTCAAGAAAATTCTGAAATATTTTACAATAGCAGTTCTGGGAGCGGCCGCTGCATCATACTTCTTCTTTGTCTCCAGCATTTCCGCTTCCGCAGAGAGAAACGAAGTTGTGAGGAAAATGGATATAGTGATAAAGGACAGTGCACAGCTCAGGTTCATTGACAAAAGCATTGTGCGCAATATTTACCATACCGAATTCGGCAATCCGGAAGGAGTGAACATACGCAAGCTCAAGCTGGGGGCCATTGAAAACTACCTCAACTCGCAGAGTGCTATAAAGAAGGTTCAGGTCATGGTCACAACCAGCGGAGTGCTCAGGATTGAAATAGAACAAAGGAGACCGATTCTGAGACTGGCTGCCGCACAAGGCGGATACTACGTTGATGAAACCGGATACATATATCCTTTGCAGAACACATTCATCTCATACGTTCCCGTAGTCAGCGGCAATATACCTGTTACTATAACGGACAACGGGAAAGTGCTTTCATACAAGGACGAGAAAGGATGGATGAAGGAAATGGTGGCGCTCGTATCGTACATTGATGCGAATCCGTTCTGGAATTCCATGATAGAGCAGATGAACATCAATGACAATGGAGAGCTTGAACTTTTCACTCAGATAGGCAATGCGAAAATCCTGTTCGGAGACCTGCACAAGGTCCGGGCCAAGTTTGCCAGACTCAAGGCCTTCTACAAGAAGATAGCCCCTGAATGGGGATGGGAAAGATACAAGGAGATAAATCTGAAATATGACAATCAGATAGTCTGTGTTTTGAACAAGAAAAACTAAACATATATGGGGAACAATAATCTGATAGCAGTGATAGACCCTGGAACCAGTTACATCAAAGTGTTCGTAGGGCAGAAAAGCGATTATGGCACAAGGCTGTCGGCCGGCGCAATTGTGAAATCATCCGGTATTCGCAGAGGTGAGATCATAAACACCCTGCACACTTCCGATTGTCTTGCCAGAACTTTGAAGAAAATCAAGGATGAGCAAGGGGTGGAAATCAATCAGGCTTATATTGTATGTGCCACGGAAGACATGGTCTGCCTTTCAAAGAATGGAGAGATGGACCGTAGCGCAAATCTGCGTGAAACAGTGATTTCAAGGTCGGAACTCGACTCCATGAAGAAGGACATAGCCGAAGCCTGCAAGTCGCAGGGCAGAACGGTATATTCAACCATACCTCAGGTGTACAGTGTTGATGACTGGATGGGACTTCCCGAATCTGATGTCGAGGGCACTATTGGCAGGCGCATTGCCGCCTCATACAAAGTCATAACGGGTAAAAGCAGTTTTGCCCTTGCCTGCGAGAAAGTAATGAACATTACTGGGATAGAAGTAAAAGGTTATATTGTGTCCCCTATCGCAAGTGCATATTCAACACTTTCTGAAGATGAAAGGGAACTCGGAGTAGCACTTGTTGATATAGGAAGTTCCAAGACTTCCATCGTGGTGATAAAGGAAAATATTGTAAGATATGTTGCGGTAATAAGTTTCGGAGGGAACAATGTTACCGAGGACATAATGAAGGAGTGCAATGTGGTGCGCGAGGTTGCCGAAGAGATAAAGTGCCATCACAGTTCATGCATTCCGGCTCTTGCGGAACACGACAAGATGTTTGTCATTCAATCTCCTGCAGGAAAGGACAAAAGGAAATATTCCTTTGATTTCATATCAGAGATAATAGGCGCCAGGGTCAGCGAGATTCTTGAAGCCGTATTATGGCACATTGAACAGTCAGGATATATGGAAGAACTTGGCATGGGACTGGTCATCACAGGTGGCTCATCCAACATCCTGCATATTGACAAACTGGCGGAGCAGATAACCAAACTTGGCACCAGAATTGCCGAGCCTTCCGGCAACATCTCCAACGATACTGATATAAACATAAGCGACCCTTCATACTCCGCCGCCATAGGTGCAATTCAATATTGCCTGAACGAATATCCACAACCTGAATATATTAGTGACTTCTCAAAGAACAGGTACACTGATTCGAATCCTAAGGAAAGCACTCTTTTCACCGATATTGAAAAAGGCAGGGAAGGCAACAAAAAGGTGGAGCGTAATGATGCAGACGGGGAAATTATGGATAAGGAACTTGAGAGACAGAAGGACAGAGAAAGCAGAAACAGGGAAAAAGAGGAGGAAAAAGCCAGAAAAAAGGAAAAGAAGAGGAAGCAGAAGGAAGAAAAGGAAAGGCTCAAGGAAGAAAGGAGAAGGGAAAGAGCGGCCAGGCCAGGTTTTTTTGACAAACTCAAGAAATCATTAATGAACACGGATATGTTTACAGATGACAACGAGGCATAGAGCAGTTCACCAAACAATCTAAATCAGACACATTATGAACGGAATAGATCCAAACAATAATAATTTCATAGTTCCAAAGGACTGGGATTACAACAACCATAACAAGATTAAAGTGATTGGAGTTGGCGGTGCAGGCTGCAATGTTGTCACTCACGTATTTCACAAATGTGTGAACAAGGAAGTTGACTTCGTACTTTTCAACACAGATGAGCAGTCACTTGCCATAAGCGATGTTCCAACAAAGATAAGACTTGGTCACAAGGGCATAGGTGCGGGTTGTGACCCTGCAAAGGCGCGTGAAGCGGCCCTTGAGACACAGGACGCCATCAAGGAGATATTCAATGATGAGAGCGAGCTTGTATTCATAGCTGCTGGAATGGGCGGCGGCACAGGCACCGGAGCGTCTCCATACATTGCCAAGATTGCCAAGGAAGCAGGAAAGGTTGTTGTAGGTGTTCTCACCTTCCCCGCAAGGGATGAAGGAAGAGCGGCTCTGAGAAAGGCATCGCACGGAATCGAGGAGATGAAGAAATACCTCAACAGCCTTCTCATTGTTGACAACCAGAAGATTTATGAAATCTACGGAGGCGACATATTCGTTGAGGCTTTCCACAAGGCCGATGACGTGATGGTATCCGCTGTGAAGAGCATCATAGACATCATCACCACCAAGGGCCATATCAACGTGGACCTTGCCGACGTAAGGATGGTCATGGAGAACAAGGGAATGGCCATAATGGGTATAGGTGAAGGTGAAGGCGAAGACAGGGCCGTGAAAGCGGTTGAAGCTGCATTCGCTTCCCCTTTACTTAACGACAGTGACCTCAAGACAGCAAAAGGAGCCATTGTGAACATCACCAGCAGCCTTGAAAATGGTATGACAATGACCGAACTTTCACAGATTGTTGAATATGTGAACTCTAACACAGGTAATCCGGAGAAGTTCAAGAGAGGTATTGTTATTGATCCGGAACTTGCAGGAAAGATAAGAATCACTGTGGTTGCAACCGGATTCAAGCTTACCAATCTTCCATCCTTTGACAATCTCGACGACGAAGAGGAAGGGAACGTCATTCTTAGCAGCAATGGAATCTTTGAATCAGAGAATTACGATGCCAGAACTTCCGACAATTCCGATACAGGCATGGGACAGGGTGACTTTGCAGAATATGATCCTTCAATGTTCTACAAGGGAAACGGCAAACCTGCGCTCGTACTTGAGCCGGGAGAGGACCGTATGACCTTTGAAAAGGAAAGTGCCTACAGACGCAGACAAAGAATAAAACAAAACAGCAAATAATATGGATCAGAAGAAAAGAAGAGTAAGATTCGCTCCTTCTCCAACAGGCCCGCTTCACATGGGCGGAGTAAGGACAGCTTTGTACAATTATCTGTTTGCAAAGCAGGCTGGGGGCGATTTCATATTGAGAATAGAGGACACCGATTCCAACAGATTCGTTCCCGGCGCTGAAAAATACATTATTGATGCCCTCAGATGGTGCGGAATATATCCCGATGAAGGCGTTGATGCGGAAGGCAGGATAGTTTCCGTTCCATCTGAAAGGCATCCGCACGCTCCTTACAGACAGTCCGAGCGCAAGCCTATATACAGAAAATACGCACAGCATCTCGTTGACGCCGGATGGGCCTACTACGCATTCGACTCCGCAGAGGAGCTCGATGCTAAAAGAAAGGAAGCAGAAGCTAATAAGCAGACCTTCAGTTACAACCATGCAAGCAGGAACTCATTGAGGAATTCCCTCACCCTGCCTGAAGACGAAGTCAAGAGGCTTCTTGAAACCACCGACAACTGGACAATCAGGTTCAAGAACCCTGAGAACCGCACGGTTGAGATGGACGATATGATACGCGGCCATATTTCAATGAACACCAACACCCTTGATGACAAAGTTCTCTGGAAGGCCGCAGACCAGCTCCCAACCTATCACCTTGCCAACATTGTTGATGACCATCTGATGGAAATCACCCACGTTATCCGCGGTGAGGAATGGCTTCCTTCCCTCCCGCTGCACTATCTGCTTTATGAAGCATTCGGATGGACCGATACCCAGCCGCGCTTCGCACACCTCTCCCTCCTTCTCAAGCCCGACGGAAAGGGCAAGCTCAGCAAGAGAGACGGAGACCGCCTTGGCTTCCCTGTTTTTCCACTGCGATGGGTAAATGCACAGGGTGAGGTTTCACGCGGTTACCGCGAGGACGGCTACTACCCTCAGGCATTCATAAACATGCTTGCCCTTCTTGGATGGAACCCTGGCACAGAGCAGGAGATATTCAGCCTTGAAGAACTCACACAACTCTTCTCAATGGAGAAGGTTGTGAAATCTGGAGCCCGCTTCAACCCTGAAAAGGCAAAATGGTTCAATCAGGAATATCTGCGTATGAGAAGCAACGAGCAGCTTGCTTGCGAATTTGAAGAACTTCTAAAATCTTTCACCTGCGATAGGGAAAGAAATCTCACCCATGCCGAACTCACCGAACTCAGCGGCCTTATCAAGGAAAGAGCGCATTTCATCACGAACTTCCTTACAATCTGCCCTTATATCTTTGCCGCACCAACGCAGTACGATGAGAAGGACACAAGGAAATTCTGGACGGATGACGCAAAGGCAATAATGCCGCAGGTAATAGAGCGCATTGAATCAATCGACTGCAAATATACCGTGGACTGCCCTGAGCATCTTCCTGCTGCGGAAGCGGTTCCTCATATAGAGGAAAGCCTCACTTCGCTCATAACGGAGAACGGATGGAAGATGGGCGCTGTAATGAACGCCCTCCGCCTCTTCTTTGTAGGACAGGCCAAGGGCCTCGGCATTGCCGACATAATTTACTATCTCGGCAAGAAGGAGGCCCTCGGCAGAATCAGGAAAGCGGTGGAAACGCTTTAGTTTAAAGCGTTCGGTTACTGATTCATTTTGTTTCCTTTCAAATCATACAGGACGTAAGGATTTTCGGAACTGCATATTGAAACATTGCATTGAATCATGCTTTCCGATGCCAGTTCAACGCTACCATACATTGCAAAAAAATTACTCGGGCGGTTCATTTGCTATTCAAAACGCTTTTATTTATATTCGCAAAATTGGAAACAGGAGAGCAGTTATGGAAGAAGCCAAGAGATACAGGGAGCCCTGGG